>NZ_AWGW01000005.1:0-38289 GCF_000477535.1 Segatella salivae F0493 | reverse complement strand
ACTCGTACCGAGTTGCACCATGAGGGCATGTATATTGTAAAATACATCCATTGGAATATTGGCACATTTTGCTATTTATTAATTCGGATGTAGGCATCAATTGTATTATAAAATGAATGTTTCAACGCCGTAGGTGTTGCGCTTTTGATAGCCCAGGGTTGCCAAACGATAGTGCAGGCTACCCTGGGTTAGGGTATGGTTTGTGGGGAACAACGCCGTAGGTGTTGCGCTTTTTTTGATTAATCTGCCACGAATTTCTTCGCTATAGCCATGCCTTTATAGAAAAAGCTCAACACCTACGGCGTTGAATCTCCTTACGAACGTTTACCCGGGGTAGGCTCGTTCCTTGCCAACCCCGGGCTATCAGAAGAACAACTCGTACCGAGTTGCGAGATGATACAATTGTGAGGGTGACATAGTTGGTAATAAAGCGTAAAATGGTTTGAGGCAAATCAGTGTGTAATTTGAGGCATTTTACACGATGAAATGACGCTAATCGCGGGGTGAAATGCGGCAAATGGTGGGCGAGGTTGTATGGGGGAATAACAAGGTTTGAATTACCCCTTAAGACAAGGACTATTTGTTTGGTTTGTTACTTCTATTTAGTTGGTTTACAAAGGCTGTGTTTTAGCGTAATAATCCTTACAAAATAGGGATATAATTTCAGTTTTGTTATTCAAAAATAGCATGTGATTTTTGGCGAGGATATAGTATTATTGACTTGTCTTTGATAAGGCCTTTAAATATTATAAGGTAGGATAGGAGATAGGTTTTCATTCATTATTAAGGCTGGTTGGATAGGCGTGAGAAGATAAGAACGTTAATAAATGTTATTGCTTGGTATGCTATTCCGTCGTTTGCGTATATATTTCAGTAGTTAACTGATTATGGAAAAACGTATCGAAGATTTATATCAACAATACCTTTTGGGTCAACTGTCCCGTGAAGACTTGGCGGAATTGCAGCGCGAAGTGCCTCAACTGACAGATGATTCGCTATGGGATTTGATGTGCGATAACTTTTCTTTGTCTTCAGAATCAGCTGAAATGAGTGGTGAGACCCAACAAAGAATATTGCAGAATCTTCAACATGGCATTCATAAACAGCAGCATCCACGGCGCATTTACAAGTTTTTGCGTTATGCTTCGATAGTCGTTGTGGTGTTATCGTTGCTGGGTGGCGCTTATTTTGGACTTCAATCGTCCCAACCTTCGGCTCCCGTTTATACCTATGTCAGTGTGAAAGCCGGCAGCAAAAGTGTGATAATGCTTCCAGATGGCAGTCGTGTGAGCCTCAATGGCAATAGCCGTTTGCGCTATAATATCATGCCGGGGGAGCATCGTGAGGTGGTGTTGATGAAAGGAGAAGCCTATTTTGATGTAGCCAAAGACGCCAATTGTCCATTTCGAGTGCACGTGAACGATATGCAGATTGAGGTGCTTGGCACGAAATTTAATGTGCGTTGTCAGCGTGGAGAGGTTGAAACGGCTTTGTTCTCTGGTGCTGTTCGCCTTACAGCTAAGGGACTTTCAGAGTCTTATCGGCTTTTTCCCGGTCGTAAATCTATTTATCAACCTTCGGCGCGTAGCATGCAAATATGTGACAACGACACCGATATCGATGGACGATGGAAAGATGGTTATCTTGCCTTCGATAGTGAACCATTGCGTGAAGTACTTCGGAAAATTGAAGATTGGTATGGTGTTCATATCATGCTTAACAACAAGCGAATAGGCGATGACCTACTAACCGGAGCCTTCTACCATGAGACTTTAGAAAGTGTTCTCAGTTCATTGAGCATGCAATATAAATTCAAGTATACAATCAATCATGACCAAATAGAAATTAGATAAACTCCAATAACTAAAATCTATATATCAAATGACAGACAATCTTAACAGTAGAAGGAGACGCCTTCTGCGCTTATTGTTGGTGATAGTGCTATCACTTTGTCCGACAATCTTAATGGCGCAGCGTGGCAAAGTGAGCCTGAATCTTCGCAATGAAGAGGTTAGTCAGTTTATTCGCCAAGTGGAGAAGCAGACCGACTACACGTTTGTTTATCGCAACAATGTACTTCAATCGAAGTCTAAAGTCACTTGTGTGTGTAAGGATTGGCCCTTAGAGAAGGCACTGAATCAAGTGTTTTCATCTCTTGGAGTTCAGTATTCTTTCAACAATAACACTATCGTTTTGGTGAAAGGAAAGACTGAAAATGCAGAACAAAAGACTGTAAAAGCTGCCGGAAAGACAGCTTCGGCACCAGTAAAAGGTAAGGTTTCGGGTCTTGTTCGCGATGCAAATGGAGAACCAATCATAGGGGCCAGTGTCTTTGTTAAAGGCACAAAAGTCGGTACGGTGACGAATGCTGACGGCGAATTTGCGTTAGATGTTCCCGAAAACGGAACGTTGACAGTATCTTATATCGGTTTCGCTACGCGCGATGTTGCCGTGAAGAATCACACGAACCTCAAGATTACACTCGATGAAGATGCTGCAAAAGACCTCAATGAAGTGGTCGTTGTGGGCTATGGTACACAGAAAAAAGCTTCTGTAACAGGTTCAATTGCATCGGTAACCACCAAGGATCTCGTGCAAACTCCTCAGGCAAACATCAGTAATATGCTTGTTGGTAAGATGCCGGGACTTATTGCTATGCAGCGAAGTGGCGCTCCGGGAGAAGACAGTTCAACGTTGTTGATTCGCGGTGTGAGCACATTTTCTGATAACACGGCACCCTTAGTGATGATTGATGGCGTAGAAAGACCGAACTATAATGGCCTTGATCCTAATGAAATTGAATCGGTAAGTATTCTTAAAGACGCTTCGGCTACGGCCATTTATGGTGTGCGTGGTGCGAATGGTGTTATCTTAATTACAACCCGTAAAGGTCAAAAGGGCAAGCCACGTATGAGCTATTCGGGTAACATTGCTATCCAAAAGCCTACAGCTTTGCCCCATTACTTGAACAGTGCACAGTATTGTGAGCTCTACAATGAGGCTTTGAAAAACGATGCATATGTATCAGGTGGTGCCTACACTCCACGCTTTTCAGCTGAAGATATAGAGCTTTATCGCAATGGAACTGACCCTATTTTCCACCCAAACATGAACTGGACAGGAGATTTCCTACGTAAAACCACAACACGAACCCAACACAATTTCAATATATCCGGAGGCTCTGATCGTGTTCAGTTCTTTGTTTCTGCAGGCTTTTATGCCCAGGAAGGTATGTACAATCATACCAAGATAGACAATCAGCACGATGTAAATGCGTATGACAGACGCTATAACTTCCGTTCAAACTTAGACTTTAAGATTACTCAAGACTTTAAGGCTTCAGTGCAATTGGCTACACAAATCGAGAATGTTCGTACGCCGGGATCAGGTAATAGCACAATATGGAGAGAGATATCTTGGTCAAATCCGCTGAGCTCTCCAGGCCTTATAGATGGTAAAGTGGTTCGTTTGAAGGATGCATTAGGTGAACAAAACCCTTGGATGTTACTGCGAGGGAATGGTTATGACAATGATAGTAAGAACAATGTCAATACAACCTTCCGTCTTGACTATGACCTTTCGCGTGCACTTTTGAAAGGACTCTCGGCACATGCAAGCATTTCTTACGACAGTTATTACTACAGTAGAAAGAGTTTCCGCAAGAGTATTCAGTACTATCTTGCACAGCGTGACCCAGCGAATGCAGACAATATACTCTATATTCCGAAAGAAGAAGAGACGGTTTGGTTTGCAAATCCTAGCTATGGAAAGAACAGAAAGGTGTATATGGAGGCTGGATTGAATTATCAACATAACTTCGGTAAGCACCACACTACAGCACTTTTGCTTTATAACCAGAGTAAATATTACTCTCCATCACTAAAGTTCCTTGTGCCCAACGCATATCAAGGCATCGTGGGAAGAATAACATATGACTATGCATCTCGTTATCTTGCAGAGTTTAATATGGGTTATAATGGAACAGAAAACTTTGCTTCTGGTCGTCGCTTTGGCTTCTTTCCAGCAGTCTCAGCAGGTTGGGTTGTCAGTGAAGAACCCTTCTTTCCAAAGAACGATTACCTTGTATTCATGAAGTTAAGAGCAACCTATGGTGAGGTCGGTAATGACAAAATAGGTGGTGATCGCTTCCTTTATTTGCCTTCATCTTATGTGGAAGCACCAAACAAAGACTTTTATAAATATAACTTCGGAACGGCTGCTTCACCTAATAACTCGCGTATGGTTATAGAGAATAAGATAGGTAATCCTGGGCTGACTTGGGAGAAAGCGCGTAAGTTTAACTTTGGCGTTGACATGAATCTTCTTAATAATCATCTGACAATGACTTTTGATATCTTCAAAGAAAGCCGTAATAACATCCTTGCAAACCGCAACACTCAACCGATGACAATCGGTGCAAACTTGCCGGCATATAATATGGGTAAGATGGAGAATAAAGGCTGGGAACTTGAAGTGAACTATCGAAATCAATTGAGAGATCTTAGATATTGGCTGAGGTTTAATTACTCTTTTGCTCGCAATAAAGTGCTATTCAGAGACGAAGTGCCTAAGAAGTATGCCTATCAGATGGAGACTGGACGACGTGTTAACCAGTTCTATGGTTTGCTCTTTGATGGCTATTACAACTCATGGGAAGAGATTAATGCTTTAGATCGGCCTGTAAGTGCGTGGAGTGGAAATAAACTTCAGCCCGGAGATGTAAGGTATGTGGACGTGAATAAAGACGGAAAGATTGATGACTACGACCGAGTGCCAGTGGGATATTCGCCTACTCCTGAAATCGTTTATGGTTTTTCATTGGGCTTTAACTGGCGAGGCTTCGACGTATCAGCCTTGTTCCAGGGTGCAGGTAATGTCTCTATCAAATACTTTGGACGCTCATTATGGCCATTCTTCAATGGACATGAAAGTGCAAAAACACTCATTTTGGAGCGTTGGACACAAGAACGTTACGAGAAAGGAGAGCCAATCAATTTCCCAAGATTATCTTTGAGTCCAAATAAAGACACTGATAATAACTATAAAGATTCAAACCTTTGGATTAGGAATGCAAACTATTTGCGTCTGAAGAACATAGAACTTGGTTATACTTTTATGGGAAAACCAGTGAAAGCCTTAGGCGTAGAGAGCATTCGTTTGTATGTAAGTGGCTCGAATTTAATTACGTGGTCTAAGGTTATTGACCTTGATCCTGAGGCTCCTTCTCGTTCGGGTAATGTGGAGATTAATACCTACCCATTGCAGAAAATATATAATATTGGAATCAATGTAAACTTTTAATGCATTATGAAAACATATAAATTATTGACTATATTCATTTGTTCGCTTAGTCTTTTTTCATGTGCAGACTATCTTGAAGCACCTCCTTCAGTTGATTTAAACGAAGATAAAGTGTTCTCTGACAGGGCACTTTGCGAGCGATATCTAACGGGAATATATGCAGAAGGAATGCCTTTGGGTTTCTGTATGAGTAGTGATAATACCGATAGAAGACTTTGTTCGTCCTCAACTTTAGGCTCTGCATGTGATGAAGCAGAGGATGTTGCTGACTGGGCAAAGGGAAACTCGGCATGGAATGTAGACAATCATAATAACAATAGTGCCTCATGGGATGAGGATTGTAGGCACTATCTGCGATGGGAAACCCTGAGAAAGTGTAATATTCTCCTTGAAAGGATAAAGGAAGTACCTTATGATGCCGGTGATCCTGAATTCAATAAACGAGCTGAAGGAGAGGCATACTTCATGCGAGCAATGCTATTATGGGAAGGAGTTTATCGTTATGGAGGACTCCCAATCATTCACTTTAAGGTTGCTTCTGACGACTTTTCAACTTATCCCCGCAATACTTTCTCAGACTGTATTGACTCAATTCTCGTGGACATTGATAGGGCAACACACCTACTTCCTGACTATTATTCGGACGCAAGTAAGGTTGGAAGAGCAACAAGAGTGGCTGCTTTGGCTTTGAAATCTCGTGTGCTTCTTTATGCAGCGAGTCCACTTTTCAACAATGATACGCCTTATCTTCCTTTCCCAGGACATGAGAATCTCATTGGATATGGAGACTATAAGAAAGATCGTTGGAAGCGAGCTGCTGATGCAGCAAAGGCTGCTTTGGACGCCGCTTTAGGCTCGGGACATTATGATCTCTATACGGATGGAACACCAGAAACTAATTACGAGCATGTGTGGAGTGTTCCAGATAACAAAGAAATCATTCTTTCGAATAAAAAATATAAGAACTTTAAGGTGAGTGGTAGACCTATTGTAGCCGACCTTCCCGTATGGGCGATGAACAAAGCTTGGGGAGATGGTGGGCTTTATGCTACCTTTAATTTCGTTAAGTTCTATGAGAAGAAGGATGGAACTCCTGCTGATTGGTCTGCAACAGGGGGCGATAATCTTCTTGATATCTATAAAACCCTCGACCCACGCTTTGACCAAACCGTTGCTTATCATGGCGCTTCATGGAATCAAGAAGTTCCTTTCATCGACTTCTTACCTAATGGTGCCCAAAGCTCTGCTACGGATAAGACTCGTCATCTCGTAAGAAAGTGGGTGCCAAGAACATTGAAAATAACTCCTCCGCTTAACACAACAGATGAAGAATGGATTGTGTTTAGGGTGGCAGAGCTATACCTTAACTATGCAGAGGCACTCAATGAGTATTACGATAACCCTCCACAAGAAGCATTTGATGCCGTTGCTAAGGTACGTAATCGGTCTGGAATGCCGGGCTTTCCTGCAACACTTTCAAAGGAGGAGTTCCGCAAAAAGCTGCGCAATGAACGTGCTGTGGAGTTGGCTTTTGAGGACCATCGTTTCTGGGATATACGCAGATGGATGATTGCCGAGGATGAAGGTGTCATGCGAGGAAAGATGTATGGGTTGAAGATCTCATCTATTGGAGGTAGTAAAACCCATGTACACTACGAGCCGTATGTATTTGAAAACCGCTCATGGAGCAGGCGTTCATACCTCCATGGCATTATGCAGAACGAGGTCGATAAAGGCTATCTGATTCAGAATCCCGGTTGGTAAATGAAACAAAACCTTAACTTTAACATTTAGAAAAATGACATATCATAAAATGATAATAGGCTCAATGCTGTCTCTTGTGACGTTTACCGGCAATGCAAAGACAGACACTACGAGCGTTACAATAGCTTATGGCAAGCAACCATTATGGGAGAGTTCCGCTGCGCTTTCAACGGTTAAAGGAGATGAGTTGACAAAGATTACATCGCCTTCTGTTGGAAACAGTCTCAAAGGTTTATTGCCAGGATTGACCATTATGCAGCAAAGTGGAGAGCCAGGTTATGACTTTTACATGCAAAACATGTACTCTCGAGGAATCAGTTCCTTTGTAGGTAGCCAAAAGATGCTTGTTTTTATTGATGGTTTTGAAGCTCCCTTAGATAATCTCTCGGCTGAAGAGATTGCATCGGTAACCTTATTAAAGGATGCATCAGCCTTAGCTTTGTATGGTGCACGTGGTGCGAATGGTGTCTTGTTAGTTACTACCAAGCGTGGTGTTCCATCGACTTCGAAGATCTCTTTCAGGGTACAGACGGGCTTACAAATGCCTACTGTGATGAACACTCCTTTGGGTTCATACGATTATGCACGTCTTTACAACCAGGCTTTAGCCAATGATGGACTCGCTCCTCGATACGATGAAGCCACATTGAATGCCTATCGTGACAATAGCGGTAATCCTTACTTGTATCCAAATATCAATTGGAAGAATGAGCTTTTCAAAAAGACTGCTCCGCTGACTTTAGCCGAAATGACTTTCCATGGCGGTAATAACACCATCTGTTATTACGTGATGGCCGGACTCTTACAGAACGAAGGACTCTATAAAGGAACGGACAGCAAGCGTAAAGAGAACTCAAATGCTTATTATAGTCGATACAATTTCCGCGCCAATCTCGATATCAATGTGACAAAAGCTCTGTCTACTTCTTTGTATACGAGTGTGAGTATAGGTGAACAATCCACACCAGGCGGAGGCTTTAGTGCCGATAAACTCGTAAACTCTATGTGGACTACACCACCTAATGCCTTTCCAATCTATAACCCAGATGGTAGCTTTGGCGGAACAAATATATATACAAACCCTGTTGGAAATTTGCTTAATCGTGGACTATATAAGGAGAACTCACGTGCTCTTCAGGTTATTTTCAATCTCAAATATGATTTTAATCATTTCATAAAAGGATTGAGTGCAAAGGTTGGAGTGGGCTATAATAATTATGTAGCAGAGACATCTTCCAAGACTCGCGATTACGTTCGAGCTGCTCTTACGCAATCAGGTGTCGACGCAAATAATAATCCTATCTATGCTTATACACCCTATGGAGCCAATGCTCCACTACAAGCTTCAGAAGGATTCAGAACAGATTTCATCCGCACAAACTTCAAAGCGCAGGTTGATTACAATCATCAGTTCGGACAACATGGCGTTGATGCCACTGCTTTCTGTATGACAGATATATATAAGGTGTATGGAGTACGTTACGATTCAAGGTATCTTAACTTTGCTGGTCGTGCTACTTATAACTTCAAAAAAACCTATATTGCAGAGTTTGCTGCCTCTTATATGGGGACAGATAACTTCCCTCCATCTCATCGTTTCGGCTTTTTCCCTGCTGGATCTGTAGCTTGGGTGGCAAGCAATGAGCCTTTTATGCAGCCCATTTCATGGCTTGATCATTTGAAGTTCAGAGCTTCTTATGGTAAGGTTGGTAACGATCAAACCGCTGCACGCTATATCTTCGACACCTTATATGATTATAGTGGCAGTTATCTCTTTGGCGTAAATGCTAATTCTTCAAGTGGCTTCGCCGCAGTTTCTTTGGCTAATAATAAAGTAAGGTGGGAAGAAAAGAAGATTTTTAATGTAGGCTTCGATGCATCGTTGTTTAAGAATCTTACAGTAAACTTCGACTATTTCCGCGAAGTTCAATCAGGAATCCTCACCCAAGCCAATGCAAATGTCTTAGGTTTCATAGGTGCTTCTTATGGTAATATCCTTCCTTTGATGAATGTTGGAAAGGTGAACAATCATGGCTTTGAACTTAAAATGCGTTATGAAGGCAAGGTAAGAAATCAGTTCTCTTACTTCGTTGAAGGCAGTACTTGGTATGCAAAGAGCTGTGTGAAAGAGGCTGGTGAGGACGTGAAGTCTTATCCTTATCTCTATCAGAAAGGTCATCCGGTGTGGCAACCCATTATGTTAGTTGCTGAAAGACTCTATCAACCATCTGATTTTGATGCTTCAGGCAAGCTCAATAGTGACCTCCCCGTGCCACAATTTGGTCGTGTTGCACCTGGTGATATCAAATATGTTGATCAGAATCATGATAATGTTATTGATGCAAACGACTCCTATCCAGTCGGTCATACATCTATTCCTGAGTGGAATTATGCATTGAATCTCGGCTGCAAATGGAAAGGATTTGATTTCAGTATGCTTTTTCAGGGCGTAGCAAATCGTGATCTTTATCTCAGTGGTGCAAGCATTTATTCATTCAAGAACAATGGAACCGCTTCGACATTGGCTTTAGATAGTTGGACAAGTGATAATCCTTCAGCTACCTATCCACGTCTTTCGACGGTTAATTTCGATAACAACTACCGCTCATCTACGTTCTGGAAGCGCAATGGTAGCTTCTTCAGACTACGCAATGTGATGTTAGGCTACACGTTGCCTCAGTCTGTCAGCAGAGTGTTTAGACTAAGCAGCATCTATGTTTACGCCAATGCTACCAATGTGTTCACACTCGATCATTTCGGAAAGTTAGGCGATGCAGAGATGGGTTCACTAACCAACTACCCCCTCACAAAGTCATATAACATTGGCTTGAAGGTTGAATTCTGATTTAATAATCCATAAATCTAAGGAAAATGAAAATGTTCTCATTTAATAATATCTGTAAGATTCTGCCGTTAAGTGCAGGACTACTCCTTGTGGGGTGTAGCGATTTTCTCGATCGCGAGTCTGATTCTTACATCAATAAACAGACCACTTTCTCTTCGTATGAGCGCACAGCACAATACCTTACGGGCGTTTACAGTCTGTTGCCCGAAGGACTTAACCGCTTCGGAAGCAATGCAATGTTGGGTGATGCGACTGATGATGCAGAGTTTGTGATTGAATCTTCCAACATACAAAAGTTCAATTTAGGAGCTTGGAACGCTATAGATAACCCCGATGATCAATGGAATCGTTTCTATGCCGGCATTCGAAAGGCTTGTGAATTCATTGAGAGTGCCGACCAAGTGAATTTGGATTCTTATCGTTTAGACCCTCAAAGTCAAATCGAATACAATAATCGTTTGAAGGATATTCGCATCTGGAAGGCTGAGGCTCGCTTCCTTCGGGCTTATTACCACTTTGAGTTGTTGAAGCGTTATGGCCCAATACCTGTTGTCACTTCAACGCTTGATCTCAATGGGGACTATGAAAACACGCCACGACCAACGATGAAAGACGTTGTCGACTTTATCACAAAGGAATGTGACGAGGCTGCAAACGATTTGGAATTAACGCCTTGGCGTAATGTGAACGATGCCTTAGGACATGCCACAAAAGGGGCAGCTTTGGCACTGAAGAGCCGCACTTTACTCTATGCTGCGAGCCCTCTTTATGTTGCGTTTGGCGACATAAATGAGGCTAATAAGCCTTCAGATGCAGCGTTATGGAAGGCAGCTGCCGACGCAGCGAAAGCCGTAATAGACCTCAATCAGTATCAGTTGGCTGATAATTATGGCGATCTTTTTAAGAACGATTTCAAAAATAAAGAGTATATTTTCGTACGTCGTTACACTGCAAACACTAACTTAGAGCGAAGCAATTTCCCTGTAAGTTTTGGTGGAGAAGGTGGCACTTGTCCTTCTCAAAACTTAGTCGATGACTATGAAATGCTTGATGGTACGCCCTTCGATTGGAACAGACCAGCTCGTGCTGCACAGCCTTTTGTGAACCGAGATAAGCGATTAGAAGCGACCATCTTGATGAATATGGCTTCGTTTAAGAATAGAAAGGTCGAGACTTTCCCTGGTGGTGCCGACGCAAGTCCAGTCCCCAATGCCACTAAAACGGGTTACTATCTGCGCAAGTTCCTGAATGAAGACGTGAACATTCAAACCGGAGGAAGCAGCAGTGGCCATGTTGTTCCGTTGTTCCGCTTGGCAGAAATCTATCTGAACTATGCCGAAGCGCTCAATGAATACGACCCAACAAATCCCGATATTGCAGTATATCTCAATAAGATTCGCAATCGTGCATCGCTTCCTAATGTGCCTTCTGGGCTCTCACAAGAGCAGATGCGCAAGGTGATTCAACACGAACGCCGCATTGAATTGGCTTTCGAGGAGCATCGTTTCTGGGATGTTCGCCGTTGGAAGATAGCCTCTTCTACGCTCGGTGCGCCTGTGAAAGGCATCCAAATTGCCCGTAAACCCGCAGGCGGATTCACCTATCAACCCGTAGAAGTAGAGCAAAGAGTGTTTCAACCCAAGATGTATTGGTATCCAATACCACAGTCAGAATTACTCAAACTGACAAAATGGGAACAGAATAATGGTTGGAATTAAAATCAAACTGTCATGATAAAATTAAGGAATCTCATAGCAATGCTGTGCATCTGTGGTGCAACAGCCTGCACAGAAAACAACATATCATTCGACGAAGTGGTGAATGTGCCCGAGGGAATCTATCTCTCTGGCTCTTCATCCGAGTTCTCTGTGCCTATCGAAAAGGGTCGATTGACGACCTTAACGAGTGACAATATGCTGAGCATTCGTGCTTGGTTGAAGAAAGACGGCCGCTTCACCATCTCCTTTGTTGGTGAAGATGGTCAGCCCGTTGCCTATGGAAAGGGAGATGAAATCAAGCTCAATGACTCCGAAGCTAAGGCTTTTCAGCTTAAAGAGAAGGGCGAAGGATTCAGTGTTCCAGCTGAAGGCCTCTATCAACTTGTGCTCAATGTAGCGCAGAAAGAATTGACCATTCTCCCCATTTCGTTCACTATGCAGGGCGATGAGGCGCTAACTGCCGACGGAAATAAGGCGGTTGCCCTCAGCAAAGTGACCTATGATAAGGTTACTCACATTGTAACTTGGAGCGTAGCTGACTCAACACAGCAGTTGTTCCCAGGCAAATATGTCTTCAAATTGAATGATGGCACTGCCTTGAAACTACGTGATAGCGAGACCGAAAACTGCATTATCTCTAAGGTTTTCACAGGAACGGGCTCAATTCCACGCACCAATCAGCTTTCAGAACAATTCCAACCGCTCACCGATGCGTCTGATGTGAAGATGTTGTTCCCATTGAAAGGTCAGTTCAATGTACAGGTTCAATATAGTGTTTTGACAGGAAAATACACCGCGCGTATGGGCGGAAAGGGCGTCGAAGTGACCGGACTTGCTAACGAACTCTATATGGGTGGTTCGAACTTTGGAGCCTGGAATACGAATAAAGTTGTGAAGATGGCGCCCGTAGGTGCCGTTGGTAATGGCGAATTCTGGTATCTCAGCTATCTCCATGCAGGGCAAACCATTGAGTGGTCTACATCAAAAGATGGGGCAAACGCATTCTCTTCATTGAAGACAATGCAAGGCGTTACTGTGGATGGCAATGGAAAAGCCACTGTAAAGACATCGGGTTCATATCTCATTTACGTGAATTTAGACCGCAAGTCGATTTCATTTGAGACACCAAAACTCTATGCAACAGGTGCTGCAATGGGTGAAACCGATAAACCATTTGTAGCGAATGGCAGTCGTGTTACCGTTGAAACAACAGCAACAGGAAACCTTAATCTCTTTGCAGGTTCAGAGCAAAATGCACGCGATTGGACTTCAATGAGACTCACTGTGCAGGATGGTAAGCTGGTCTTCCCTGGCACATCACAAGACAATATCAAACCGCTGGTTGTATCAAAAGGTACACCTGTGTCGCTCAATCTTGCGAATAACACCGTTGATTACGGCGGGTCTACTCCCGATAACCTTATGCCTGAGAGCGTAACGGAACTCTATATGACGGGTGAAGACTTTGGAAACTGGGACTGGGAATCACCCAAAGTGGTGTCTTTTGAGAATGGATATGCGGGCAATTCTCGCTGGTTCTATATTGCTTATCTACGCCAAGGAGAGAAGTTAGAGTTCTCAACCATCAAGGCTTTTGGCCGTGGCAACTTCGCAAAACTGCAGAAATATCAAGGCTATACGGTTGAAAACGACCGCGCTGTTGTACCTTCTGACGGCATCTATCTTATCTATGTAGGCCTTGACACGCATGAGGTTGACATTCAACCGCTGTCACTTGGTGGCTATTGTGGTAGCGCAAGAGTAGACTTTACGACTGATCCGGGCGGAAAAACCATGAGTGCTACGATACCAACGGACGGCAGAATGCGTATCTATCCGAAGATACCTGCCTTCAATAGTGTACCGAAGTTTGGCGAGTGGAAACGCGAAGTATATGTTGATCCAACTTCAAAAGACTTCCTTTATCGTAAGAAAGGCAGTCCCGAACCTAACAAAGATTATTCTTGGAAGGCAGGAACGAAGATCACAATCAACTTTGTTACCAACAAGGCTACTATCGTAGAGCCATAAAAGGACAATCAAAGGGTTTTGTAATCTCTATGAGTTTATGCGGTCATCTGCGTCATTTCACGCCGCAATCTCTATGATATTGCACGCTCATCTCTATGAGATTACAAAACCTTCTCTATCAATATGTGTTTTGATGTTAGTTGATTTATTTGGCAAAATGATTTTTCTTTCATATCTTTGTCATAGCTGATAGATAAAGAAGCCTATCATTTTGTATTGCCAACCCCAAATAACTGACTTATCAGATAATATAAAAGGGAGAGCTTATGAAAACATTTATTACATCAATCTGTGCCTTATGTATAGGTATAGGCAGTGCTACGGCGCAGTCTACAGGCTTCAATCATCCCGCACTTCCTGGTTGGAAGAGTCTTCAAGGCGATGAGTTTAATGGCTCATCTATCAATAAGAAGCTCTGGGGATTATATGGAGATGCCACCAAAAACTATTTTAATGATACCTATGGCAATAATGATAATCAGGGAATGGCACAGACTTATCGCGACCAAATGGTTACGGTGAAGGACGGAATTGCAACAATTCGTGCCACACGTGATGAGATATCAACGGGTATTTACAAGCCAAAGTACCCGGATATGAATGAAGATTATTCCGTGATGGAACGTGAACCGCTCGCGCCAAGGCACAAATATTCGACTGTTGGCTGGTGGTCGGGCTTCCTTTCCAGTAGAGATGCCGACGAAGGGGGACACTATTATCCTCTTTATTCGCGTATAGAGATAAAGGCACGGATACCATACGAGTTTGGTGTTTGGCACGGATTGTGGCTCCGTCACCGTTATGGCGGCGCAGGAACCTTTGAGATTGACCTGGAAGAATTCTTCGTTCATGACGATGATAACGACCATATTAAATTATGGGATGAGCGTGTTTATAATTTCAAGGGCAAGCATGTGTTGCATCAATCGCTGCATGCTTTAGACAAAACACGTCCTTATAAGGATGAGAAAACAGGCGAAGTGCGGTATAGAACAACTTCAAACATCAATGATTTTGGCGACCGTGTGCGCGAGATTAGTTTCGATCCGAGCAAAGATTTCCATGTTTATGGGGCGCAAATTGATCCATTACCCGGTGATTCTGGTAGGAATATGGCCGTTAGTTTCTTATTGGATGGAAGGGTAAGGTCGGTATATACGACAGACTTTCATAAGAATGAAGATAATACTGACTATAAGTTTAATAAACTGTTAGAAAGACAATACATCAGAAATCGAATTGATTCAATCTGGGATGTGGCTATCAACGGGGGCATAGGTGGTAAGCCTGACGATAAGGGTGGAGGCATTTTATACCCTGAATTAAACCCAAAGTATGGGGGAGATATGAACAAAGTACCACGCAATTACACGATGGATATCGACTGGCTCCGTGTATTTAAGCGCACGAATAAATTGTTGTGGATTGGTTCTTCGCCTTTAACGTGGAAGTGGGATATAAAGGATGTGTCTGAGAAAATCCCTGCAGAACGTTTCGCTGGCATTCAAGTGGGCGACCAGATTGTGGTAGATATCGACACACTTTATGCTGATACACCACAGGAAGTGAAGGCTTTGAAGCTCGATTTATGTGGTAACGACGGCAAGTCTCTTATCACTTTGAAGCCTGAAATCAATAAAAACGATGCCCAAGTGACTTTCGTTGTAGACAATAAAGGCCTTTGTGACGCCCTAAAATCAAAGGGATGTACGGTCAAAGGAAAGAATATTCATTTGTTCTCTGTAAGCCTTTACTCAAAGAACAATACCAAATGGGCAGGCTTTAAGCAAATAAACTGGGGCGAAACCCTTATCCCTAAGGAGCAGTTTAGCGATGTAAAGGAAGGTCAGTACTTAGGAATCATCGTAAGAGATGCCGACCCTGGTGCGAAAGTTTTCTTGCGTTTGTTTGCTGATCCGACTGGAGGTTCACACGATAGACCCTCACTTTCCTCAGATGTTCAATATGGAAATATCATCAATCTTGAGGCAGGTCGCGATGAGAAAGCTTACACTTTGAAGCTTAATAAGACTGCCATTCAGGAGTTGAAAGCACATGGTCTCGCCGTAACGGGTAAGGGATATTATCTCCGTGGCGTGCGAATCATTGGAGAACCCAAGGAACTTGCTGGCATAAAAAAACTTGATTTACAACATAAAACGGAAGCCGCTGTCTACACTATTGACGGCATAAAGGTGGCTGATAGCTGGCAAAATGCGAAGCTTCCTAAGGGTATTTATATTGTAAATGGACAGAAGAAAGTAGTTAGATAAGGTAAGAAGATGGACTTCCTCCTTTGTTCCTATCGACTGTTTAGCCTTAGGAACAAGGAGGATTTCTATTGTTTCTCCTTGTAAGTATAACCTAAATCCGAATCATCTTAAACGGAAAAACCTAATCACCTCAATCAAAAATGAATCCTAAACGTATTTCATTCTTTCGCTTTGCGATTTGTTTCTTCTTATTGTTACCTTCGTTTTTATGTGTAAAAAGCTATGCTTTTGAGCGTCATCTGTGGGATGAGGGCTGGCGTTTTGCCTTGCATAACGACGACAAACCCCACGAAACAACCTTTGATGACCATGCTTGGCGCGTGTTAGACCTGCCACATGACTGGGCCATTGAAGGCGATTTTTATGCTTTAAACCCTTCAGGCGCTAATGGAGGAGCCCTCCCTGGTGGGATAGGTTGGTATAGAAAGCACCTCAATTTGAATGACAATGACGCGTCTTCACGCTATGTTCTCCACTTTGATGGAGCCTATATGAACACTTCTGTCTATGTAAATGGGCAGTTAGTAGGTATGCGTCCCTATGGGTTTATAAGCTTTAGTTACGACATTACGCCTTATTTGAAGAAGCAAGGAGATAATGTTGTGGCGGTGAAAGTAGACAATTCGAAGCAACCTAACAGTCGATGGTACACGGGATGTGGCATCTATCGCCATGTCTATCTCATGAAATCGTCGGATATTCGCATAGAAGAGTGGGGCGTACAAGCCCTTACTGAGGTGAAGAAAGGAAAGGGAAAGGTGAGTCTTAACACGAAGATAGAGAATCCAAGTGGCCGTAGTCGGCGTGTGATAGTACATCAAACATTGTGGAACAAGGCGCATCAGATGGTGTCAAAAGCCTCAAAAGCTTGCCAGGTTGAGGCTAATGGCGCAACAATTAGCCAGCTATTGAATGTCAATAAGCCTCAGTTGTGGTCGTTAGAAAGCCCAAATCTCTATACCGTTACTACTGAAATAGAAGAGAATGGACGCATTTTAGACCGTGACACGATATCAATAGGACTGCGAAATGTTGCTTTCGACGTCAAGAAAGGCTTCTTCTTGAACGGCAAGAACATTAAAATCAACGGGGTATGTCTGCATGGTGACCTCGGATGTTTAGGCACTGCAATCAATGAAGACGCTCTTTATAGGCAGTTGTTGATGATGAAAGACATGGGTGTTAATGCCATAAGATGCTCTCATAACCCTCCCGCTCCCGAATTGTTGAACCTTTGTGACAGCATGGGATTACTCGTTATGGACGAAGCTTTCGATAGTTGGATGCAGGGAAAAACCACATATGACTATTCGATATATTTCAAAACATGGGCTGAACGCGACCTAAGAGACATGGTGTTACGTGATCGTAACCACGCTTCTATTATCCTTTGGAGCATTGGAAACGAAGTACTTGAACAATGGAATAAAACAAAGAGTGCCACCGTTGCATTGGAAGATGTGAACATTCTGCTGAATAACAGCCGCGATAAAACACTACTTTCCACGACCGATACACTCAATGCGAGTGCTAAACTCACACAATTCTTGGTATCAATTGTACGTCGTTATGACCCCACAAGGCTCATTTCAGCCGGATGTAATGAGGTTTCACCCAACAATAACCTATTCAAGAGTGGGGCTTTAGACGTGATTGGTTTCAACTATCATCAGAAAAAGGTGGCTGATGTGCCTCAAAACTTCCCCGGAAAGCCTTTTATTATGACCGAAACGGTATCTGCTTTACACACTCGTGGCTATTATAGAATGCCGAGTGATTCGTTATATCGTTGGCCAACGCATAAGCGCCCATTCACTGAACCTTCGTTTATGTGCTCGTCATATGATAATAGTTGCGCCTATTGGGGCTCTACTCACGAGCAAACTTGGGACATAGTGAAGCACACTCCCTATTGTTCGGGTCAGTTTATCTGGACTGGTTTCGACTATATTGGAGAGCCAACACCGTTTAATTTCCCTGCAAGAAGCAGCTATTTTGGCATCGTTGACTTAGCGGGTTTCCCCAAAGATGTGTATTATCTCTATCAAAGTGAGTGGACGAACAAGCCGGTTTTGCACGTGTTTCCACATTGGAACTGGATAGAAGGACAAGCAATTGACCTCTGGTGTTACTACAATCAAGCCGATGAAGTGGAGCTTTTCATCAACGGAAAGTCCCAAGGTGTGCGCAAGAAAAGCAACGAACATGAGTATCATGTGGCCTGGCATGTGACGTATGAACCAGGAGAAGTGCGCGTCGTTGCAAGGAAAAATGGAAAACAAGTGAATGAAAAGACAATCCGAACTGCCGGTGCTCCTCACCACATTCGATTGACTTCTAATCGTAATGTGCTAAAAGCCAATGGCCGAAGTCTGTCGTTTGTGACCATAGAAGTGGTTGATAAGGAGGGTAATCTCTGCCCATGGGCCGACCAAAATATCCAGTTTTCATTGACGGGTGAAGGCAAAATAGCGGGTGTAGACAATGGAAGTCCTTTCTCTTTAGAGCGCTTTCAGGCCAACTCTCGCCATGCTTTCTTCGGCAAATGTATGGTCGTTGTACAGGCAGGAAAGGCACCTTCGGTAATCAAACTTACTGCAAAGGGTGTTGATTTGCAGCCACAAACAATTGAAATTAAATCTGAATAAATCACAAACGCTATGAATATGAAACGAATAATCGCAGCAGTAGTCTGCTTGATTGGCTTTTCTTTCGCTGGATTTGCACAAAAATCAAGTCCTCGTGTGAGTCGAAAACCTGTAAAAAACACATTGACTGACGCTGAAAAAGAAACGCGCTTCGTTCGTGATCTCATGAAGAAGATGACGTTAACTGAAAAGATTGGTCAGCTCTCTCAGTACGTTGGAGGTGAACTTTTGACGGGACCCAAGAGTGGGGCAGTGTCTGATTCGCTCTTTGTTAGAGGCATGGTAGGCTCTATTCTCAATGTTGGTGGCGTTGATAATCTAAGGAAACTGCAGCAAAAGAATATGGAATCATCTCGTCTGAAGATACCAATCTTGTTTGCTTTTGACGTTATTCATGGGTATAAAACGATATTCCCCACGCCATTGGCAGAGTCATGTTCATGGGACTTGGCACTCATGTATGAGACTGCTAAGGCTGCAGCCATCGAGGCATCTGCCTCTGGTATCCACTGGACTTTTGCCCCAATGGTCGATGTTGCGCGTGATCCGAGGTGGGGAAGAATAGTAGAAGGTGCCGGAGAAGATACCTACTTGGGATGTAAAATCGCTGAAACGAGAGTGCGAGGTTTCCAATGGAACCTTGGAAAACCTAACGCTTTGTTTGCTTGTGCCAAGCATTTCGTGGCGTATGGTGCCCCACAAGCCGGCCGCGATTATGCCCCAGTAGACCTCTCTTTGTCTACTTTGGCCGAGGTATATCTACCTCCTTTCAAGGCATGTATAGACGCTGGAGTGCACACTTTCATGTCGGCTTTCAATAGTATCAATGGAGTTCCTGCCACGTCTAACCGCTGGTTGTTAACGGATTTGTTGCGAAAGGAGTGGAAGTTCAAGGGATTTGTGGTGAGCGATTGGAATGCTGTGCAAGAACTTAAGGCGCATGGTGTGGCCGAAACTGACGAAGATGCTGCTATGGCGGCATTTAATGCAGGTGTAGATATGAATATGACTGACGGATTATATAACCGCTGTTTAGAGAAACTTGTACGCGAAAATCGCATCGATATGAATGAGATTGACGCCTCAGTAGAGCGTATTCTGCGTGCAAAATATGCGTTGGGACTTTTCGAAGACCCTTATCGCTTCTTGGATAATCAGCGTGAAAGCCGTGAGGTTCGGTCTGCTTCAGCCATGGCTTTGGCTCGAAAGGCTGCAGCTTCATCAATGGTTTTGCTGAAAAACGCTAATGCTTTACTTCCTCTTTCCAAGCAAACCAAACGCATTGCGCTTGTAGGTCCGTTGGCAAATAACCGTGCCGAGGTGATGGGGTCATGGAAAGCACGAGGCGAAGACAAGGATGTGGTGACCGTGTTGGAGGGTATCAAGAATAAACTTGGAAGCGGAACGGAGGTCAACTACGTTCAAGGTTGCGACTTCTTAGACCCATCTACGAGTGAGTTTTCAGCTGCTCTTGAGGCTGCAAAGCAAAGCGATGTCGTCATAGCTGTAGTTGGTGAGAAGGCATTAATGAGCGGAGAGTCGCGTAGTAGGGCTGTACTGAGGTTGCCAGGAAAGCAAGAAGCTCTGCTCGATACCTTGCGAAAAGCAGGCAAACCGCTTGTGGTGGTGTTGATGAATGGGCGTCCTTTGTGCTTAGAATCAGTCGACAAACAAGCTGATGCCATGCTCGAAGCGTGGTTCCCAGGCACACAATGCGGTAACGCTGTTGCCGATGTACTCTTTGGAGACATTGTACCCGCAGCGAAGTTAACGGCTTCTTTCCCGCTCACTGAAGGCCAAATACCCAACAACTACAATTATAAGCGCTCAGGAAGACCAGGAGATATGCCTTATAGTTCAACCGTTCGACACATTGATGTGCCTAATCGCAACCTCTATCCCTTTGGATATGGTCTCAGCTATACAACGTTCTCATATGGTAAAATGCAATGTCCTTCGGCATTTGATGAAAAGGGTTTCCTGCCGGTTTCAGTCGATGTGACGAACACAGGCAATTATGATGGTGAAGAAATTGTGCAACTCTATGTCGCAGATAAGGTCGCTTCAATGGTTAGACCCATAAAGGAATTGAAGGGATTTCAAAAGGTTTTCATCCCGAAAGGCCAGACAAAGCGAGTTGAATTCAAACTTAACGTCAAAGACTTAGGCTTTTGGAATAACCTCATGCAGTATGTTGTAGAGCCTGGCACGTTTGAAATTATGGTGGGAACCAATAGTGAAGAGCTGCAAAAGAAAGAGGTAGTGTGGGATGATGGCAAAGTGTCTGAAGCCTCATCCGTCAAAGGACGCGTTGTCGTTCAACATTAAAGGTGAAATGAGGGGAGGCAGACAAAGCCCCACCCCCAGCCCCTCCCCGAAGAGGGAGGGGAGTAGTTAGTCGTGGATATGGAGGAGGTTGTTTGAGAGGTCATTAGGGGTGGCGATGTTGTTGATAATTAATGGTGGAATGATGTGAGGTAAACAAAGCCTCACCCCCAGCCCCTCTCCGAAGAGAGAGGGGAGTAGTTAGCCGTGGAAATGGAGGAAGTTGTTTGAGAGGTCATTAGGGGTGACGATGTTGTTGATATTTAGTGGTAAAATGGTTTGCGTCATTTCATCGCGTCATTTGCCGTGTTTTACCGCATGAAATGACGCAGATTATCGCGTGAAATGACGCAAATTATATTATGCTTTTTATTATTCAACGCCGTAGGCGTTGCGCTTTTGATAGCCCAGGGTTGCCAAACGATAGTGCAGGCTACCCTGGGTTAGCATATGGTTTGTGTGGAACAACGCCGTAGGTGTTGTGCTTTTTCGGCGCAATCTACCATATTTTCTGGCGCGAGATAACGTAATTCATGTTACGGATTGAATATTTCAACGCCGTAGGTGTTACGCTTTCTAAGCGTAATCCGTTATAAATCCCCTCGCTATAACCATATTTTCTCAAAGAAAACTCAACACCTATGGCGTTGAATCCCCTTGCAACCATTCACCCAGGGTAGGCTCGTTCCTCGCCAACCCTGGGCTATCAAAAGCACAACACCGACGGCGTTGCACCATGAGGGCATTTATATTGCCAAATACATTCATTGAAATATTGGTATAAAACATATGGCGTTGTGTGGTGAGAACATTCATAATGGTGGGTACATTCATTGGAATATTGGCGCTACACCTACGGCGTTGTGTATTAGAATATTTGTAACAGCAAATAGATTGATTAGAGCTATTGATGTGGTTGAGAATTAATGACAAAATATTTTGGAATTTATGGCGTAAACTTTTGGGGCTGTTGTTGTAGGCTTCACTCACAAACGCACTGATAAAAGCACATTCTTTGCTTTTCTCTTTGACGTTTGCTTCGTTTGCACTAACTTTGAATAAGTTAGGCTTCACTCACAAACGCACTGATAAAAGCACATTCTTTGCTTTTCTCTTTGACGTTTGCTTCGTTTGCACTAACTTTGAATAAGTTAGGCTTCACTCACAAACGCACTGATAAAAGCACATTCTTTGCTTTTCTCTTTGACGTTTGCTTCGTTTGCACTAACTTTGCAAAAAAGAAGGATTTGATGAAGATTATAATGCCATTAAACTGTATTCTTGCAAAGTTTTTCAGCCCATTAAAGTGCAATGCATTGTTTTTTATAATGATGTATGTGTTGAGTTTGGTGTGCGCTTGGATTACTTTACCCCCTTTTAAGGATGCAACCATCTATGAAAATCAATACACAGAGCAGTTTTTTGACCTTTATTTGGTGTGCCTTTTCCTGGCGATTCTGCCACAGAAAGCACGCAGATGGGTTCGCTTGTTGCTTTACTTTGTGCTGTATAGTGTGGCTTTAGTCGACGCATATTGCTTCGTTAAGTTCGGTTCAACGCTTAATCCTTCGATGTTGATGTTAGTGGGTGAGACCAACAGTCAAGAGGCGTTAGGATTTATAACGAGTCTTGTCTCGATAGATTTTCTGTTTAGTAACGTTGGCTGGATAGTGCTTTTGATTGCTGTCAACGTGCTTTTGGCTTATCTTCCTCGGTTCAAACGTGTGAAGATTCCCACGCTTCCGATAGAAAAATACTATCCTTTGGCGGGATTGTTGACTTTGGTTTTGTTTGTTTGGAGTGCTGTTGCATCGGCTCATAACAAAGTGGCGACATGGAAACTCATGACAGAATCGTCGATAGGAGAAGTCGAACATACGCTCACGGAGCAAGGACACGCTGTGTTATATACGCCAATGAGCAGGCTGATTTTTAGTCTTTATGCCAACAAATTAGCGTCAAAACAGGTCGACAAATTAGTGGCTGCAGCCGATAAAGTGAAGGTAGACAGCTGCTCATTCCGTTCTCCCAATATCGTTCTTATTATCGGAGAGAGTTATGGAAAGCATCATTCTCAGCAGTATGGATACTTTATGCCCACGACGCCAAGACAGATAAAGCGAGAGCGTCGCGGCTTTCTTGTGCCGTTTTCTGACGTCGTTGCACCTTGGAATTTGACGAGTTTTGTCTTCAAAAATGTCTTTTCTATGCACGTCGTTGGACAGAAAGGAGACTGGTGTGACTACCCACTTTTCCCCGAGTTATTCCGCAAATCAGGATACAAAGTGCAGTTCCTTACCAACCAGTTTCTTATGGAAGCAAAGGCTGCTGTCTATGACTTTAGCGGCGGATTCTTTTTGAATAACCCCGTGTTGAATAAGGCACAATTCGATCTTCGCAATGAAAAGTTACATGTGTTTGATGAGGATTTACTGAAAGATTACGACCGTTTTGTGAAGGAAGGAAAGATTAATCCCAACGGACCTAACCTCACTATATTCCATCTTATCGGTCAACATGTGGACTATCGCACGCGTTGTCCCAAGGCACAATTTAAGTTTTCGGCCGATGATTACATAGAAAAGCGCCCCGAACTATCCGAGAAACAGCGCACGATATTAAGCTATTATGACAATGCTATCCGTTATAACGACTCGATAGTAGACCAGATTTGCAAGCGATTTGAAAACAAAGATGCTATCGTTATCTATATGCCTGATCATGGAGAAGAGTGTTATGAGGAGTCGCGTGGATTCATTTGTCGCAACCATTCGGCTGCTATCGACTGGCCACTTGCCCATTATGAGTTTGAAATTCCATTCTGGATATATTGTTCTCCGAAGTATGCGCACCGACATCCAGAGATATTTCGCGAGATTGTTCAAGCCCGTCATCGTCGCTTTATGACTGATGCGCTGCCGCAAATGCTACTTTATTTGGCTGGGATTCAAGCCAAAGACTATCATCCCGAGTATAATATTCTGAGCGAACAATACGATGAAATGCGCCCAAGAATACTTAAAGCGACGACGGATTATGATAAGATTCGCGACGCCTTTTATAGGAGTAAACTGAACAAGAAATGACAAATCAACTGCTCACTCGTGCCGAATGTAACGCCATGCGAGGCCTGGCGATTATAGGAATCTTCTTACATAACTACTGCCATTGGCTCAATCCAGTGGTTAAAGAGAATGAATATCAGTTCTTTCAAAGCAATGTTCATGGGTTGATTCGAGTGCTTTCGTCTCCCGATGAGCTACTGCTTATGCATGTAATCTCATTCTTTGGACACTATGGAGTGCCTGTGTTTCTCTTCCTAAGTGCCTATGGACTTGTGTTGAAATATGAGAAATCGGCTGATGGGAACATGCTTTTAACAGGACAAGAAGGGCTTGGCAGTGTCACCGATTTTATGAAACAGCACTACAAAAAGCTTTTCAAGATGATGATCTTAGGCTTTGTTGCCTTCACAATGGTTGACTATATGACGCCCCATCCGCATCATTATGCACCATTAGATATCGTGGCAATGCTTGGTATGTTCAATAATATCATGCCGCATCCTGATGCAGTTATCTGGCCCGGTCCTTATTGGTTTTTTGGTCTAATGCTGCAACTCTATCTGGTGTTTCGGCTTTTTCTTGTGCGAAAACATTGGGGATGGACAGTCGGTTTGATAGTGGTTTGCGTCGGTTTGCAGTTTTGTTTCGGTCCAGAAAGCGAGGGATTGAACCGTTATCGCTATAATTTCATGGGCGGAATGCTGCCTTTTGGTCTTGGAATCCTTTATGCACGATATGGTCGAATGATGCAGTTGAAGACGCATGCAGCCTTGTTTCTCGTTTCATTATGCATGATGTTATGGCTCAGCATGAGTTTTGTGGGCTGGACTTTTGTACCAGTTTTTGCCTGTATCTCAGCCGTTTCGTTAGCCAAACTGCTGTCAACTTCACCCCTCAAACATGTCAATCAACCTCTTGTTTGGATGGGAAACATCAGCGCAGCCCTATTTGTTTGTCACCCCATTACACGTAAAATCTTCATCCCAATCAGTAGGAATGGCGACTACTATTCAGGCTTCTTACTCTATATAGTGACAAGTATTTGCTTGGCATGGGCCTTTCGTGAAATCATAAAACGTATCCCAATAAGATGAGAATAAAGGACATTGAGCTTGAGAATATATCCAGATATCGCGGTGAACTCATGGGAATTGCCATGCTGTTTATTATCCTTTTTCATGTTAGTTTGCCGCGAAATGACCTCTTCTTTGGATTGAGAAGGATGGGTAATATAGGTGTAGACATGTTCTTGTTCCTTAGTGGAATAGGACTTTGGTTCTCGTGGATTAAGACGCCATCTGCCCGACATTTCTTCATGAAACGTTATCTTCGGGTTTATCCTGCATGGCTAATTGTGGCGTGTTTTTACTACATTCCACGTTTCCACGGAGGTGATTTGATGGCATGGATTGACCTTATCGGCGACATAACTATTAACTGGGACTTCTGGCTTCACGATGAACTAACGTTCTGGTATATCCCTGCTACCATGCTGCTTTATTGCTTTGCACCGGCTTATATGGAGCTCATTCGTCGCCATCCCATTTATCGTTGGCTGGTCGTTGTTATGATTCTGTGGTGTGTTTTGGTGCAATATGTCACGCCAATCCATCAAGTTGTGGGCCACATTGAAATCTTTTGGAGTCGAGTTCCTATCTTTTTTATCGGTATAAACATGGGAGAGATGGTGCGATCTAAGCAGCGTATTGACGGAATGGGCATATGGATGATTCTCATTATGTTTGTGATGACATTGTTTACCAGTATCTTTCTTGAGCAGAGTCGACACGGATTGTTCCCTCTTTACATTGAACGCATGCTCTATATCCCTTTGACTTTGACGACGATTCTACTCTTAAATCGCGTTCTTCGGCGTACACCGAGGTGGTTTAACAAAGCTTTTAAGTTTGTTGGGGCATTGAGTTTAGAGTGTTATCTCATTCATATTCATTTCGTACTTGACCATCTTCCCAAGCCATGGGGCTATTGGTTAACGTTCTTTGTGTGCTTACTGATTACATTACCTGCGGCATATCTGCTCAGTAAAATCGTCAATTTAATCTCCAAATCAATAGAGAAAGCTTTATGAATCCTAAGGACTACATGAAAATACTGCGTCCAAAGCAGTGGGTTAAGAACTTCTTTGTGATGCTTCCACTATTCTTTGGTGGTGAACTTTTCAACACTCAAGCTCTTCTTTCGGCTGTAATCACGATGTTAGCTTATAGCTTTGCCGCGTCATCTATATACTGTTTCAACGACATTCACGATGTTTCTGACGACCGACGCCACCCTGTTAAGTGTCATCGTCCGGTCGCTTCTGGAGCCGTTTCCATTGCTATGGCCTATGGAATGATGATTGTTTGTTTCATCCTTTCAGCCGTATGTGTGGCCCTTTTGCCTGACACAGCGTTGCAAACAGGCGGTGTTATCCTCTTCTATTGGCTGTTAAATCTGGCTTATTGCGCTTGGTTGAAGCAGCATGCCATTATTGATGTGTGTATCGTTGCTTTTGGTTTTGTGCTTCGTTTGCTTGCCGGAGGATTGGCTACCCACATAGAACTGAGCAAATGGATAGTGCTTATGACGTTCCTTATCACGCTCTTCATGAGCTTTGCAAAGCGCCGTGACGACGTGATTCGAATGGAAAAGACGGGTGAAGCGCCTCGAAAGAACACCATCCGCTATAACTTGACGTTCATAAATCAAGCGATTACCATCACAGCCAGTGTCACTTTGGTGTGTTATATCATGTATACAGTGAGCCCAGAGGTCATCAGTCATTTCAAAACCGATTATCTTTATCTGACTTCTATCTTTGTACTTGTTGGACTCTTACGCTATATTCAGCTTACGGTTGTCGATCAACGGAGTGGTGATCCGACGAAAGTGTTGCTCAAAGACCGCTTCACTCAGCTCATCGTTCTTGCTTGGTTGCTCACTTTCTTGTTGATTATCTATGTCTTATAAGCATGAAACAAAAGGTTTATCTCTTTGACTTCGATGGCACAATTACAACAAAAGACACGTTTGTTGCACTCATTCTATATGCTGTAGGCACATGGAAATGCCTCATGGGTTTTGCCTTATATAGTCCTCTTCTCTTACTGATGAAGTTGCATCTCTACCCAAATTGGAAGGCAAAACAACGTGTGTTCTCTCATTTCTTCAAGGGTAAATCGCTTGAAGATTTCAACAAACTATGTCGCCATTTCGCTGCCAATAACCGCTCTCTCCTACGTTCTGAAGCCATGAAAGCCATTGATGAGGCCCGCAATCAAGGTGAGGTCTATGTGGTAAGTGCCAGCGTTGACAACTGGGTTCAGCCGTTTTTGCCTCATGTTGTCGTTGTGGGCACCCAACTTGAAGTGGCTGATGGCCTACTGACGGGGCGTTTTTCTACGCGCAATTGCTATGGAGTGGAGAAGGTGAACCGCGTTAAACAACTGCTCATAGCGCCGCGTTCACAATATTATATCATTGCCTTTGGCGACAGCCGAGGGGATAATGAAATGCTAAACTATGCTGATGAAGCCCATTATCAACCGTTTAAGTCCTAAACACCAACAACAACTTGGCGAGGTGTTACGCTTCGGAATCGTCGGGTTTTCAGCCACATTGATTCAATATGGTGTTTATTTGGTGATGTTGTTCGTGGCATCTCCAACCCTTGCTAACACCATTGGATACGCTGTTAGCTTTGTGTTTAACTTCATTGCCAGTACGCGTTACACCTTCAAAGTAAAGACTAATGCACGCCATGGCGTTGGATTTGCCTTCTGTCATGTTGTGAATTATGGACTACAAATCCTCATGTTGCATCTCTTTCTCACCTTAGGCTTTAGCAAAACTCTTGCTCCTGTGCCGATGTTCTGTGTCTGCGTGCCCGTTAATTTCCTGTTAGTGAGGTTCTTCTTGAAGCGGTAACAGCCTGCCAAAACATACCGAAAGCGACAAAAACAATAGCAACTATTGTGATAATTCAAAACAATTTGTAAATTTGCAAGACTATAATCTGTCTGTCAAACGATAGTAAATGAAAACCGAAAAGCTGCATACGTTACCTGAATTTATAGCACATAACGCCATCACAACAGCCTATGGAGCCGTTGTGGCCGTAGCTTCGGTGAACGAATCTAACTTTCGTTTGCTGATGAATCAACTTGATTTGGTTCATTTTTATGCGGTGTTCATCTTGATAGATGGCGCTGCCGAGGTCAATATAGATGACGAAAAGCTCAATCTTTCACAGCATAGTGTGTTGCGCATAGCTCCAATGCAGCGTGTGGAAAGTCTGCAATGTAGCACTGAACTCTGTGGATATCTGTTGTTGATAGAGTCTACTTTCTATGCAGAGATTGTGAAAAGTGACGACAATCTGCGTGATGTTATCTCACTAAATGTGTTGGATGGCCATGTGTATAAGATGCTTAGTGAAGCTCAAATATCGGAGTTTGTGGGCATAGTAACGCAGATTGAGCGCACCATTAACCAACCCCATGTATACAAAAAAGAAATGGTTGGCTTCTTGGTTCATTTGGTATTAATGCACATTCGCGAACTAATCAGTCATCGAGTAACAGGACTTCACGACCTGAAACATAAGGAAAACATCTTTAAAATCTTTATTCATTTGGCTTCGAATAACTTCAAACAGCAACGCCAAATCAATTTCTATGCCGCCCAAATGAATATCACTCCCACCTATCTTTCACGCATTGTGAAAGAAGTTTCGGGCAATACGGTCAACGGATATCTGCAGAGTTTCCTCTATGGTGAAGCCTGCAAACAACTCCGAATGACTGATAAGCCGATAGGAGAACTTGCATTTGATTTGGGGTTTAAGGACCAATCGGCCTTTACAAACTTCTTTAAGATGAAGTCGGGAGTTAGTCCCAAGGAGTATAGAAAATAGTAATCTCCCCACTTTACAAATGCTCTCATCACGCAACTCGGTACGAGTTGTTCCTTTGATAGCCCGAGGTTGGCGAGGAACGAGCCTACCCCGGGTGAGTATTCGCAGGGAGATTCAACGCCGTAGGTGTTGAGCTTTTTCTGTGAAGGCATGCTTACAATGAAACCTTTTATGGCGGATTAATCAAAAAAAGCGCAACACCTACGGCGTTGTTCCACACAAAACATACATTAACCCAGGGTAGCCTGCACTATCGTTTGGCAGCCCTGGGCTATCAAAAGCGCAACACCTACGGCGTTGAAAAATGCATTTCATGATACAATTGATGGCAACATACGAATAAATAAATAGTAAAATGTGCCAATATTCCAATGGATTTATCCACCATGATGAATGTTGTAACCACGCAATATCGTAGGTATTATATCAATCTTCTAATGAACATATTTGCCATTATGAATGTTTTCAACACGCAACATCGTGTGTATTATGATGATTACTCGATGAATGTGTTTAACATTGTGCCTGTCCTCGTGGCGCAACTCGGTACGAGTTGTTCCTTTGATAGCCCGGGGTTGGCGAGGAACGAGCCTACCCCGGGTGAGTATTCGCAAGGAGATTCAACGCCGTAGGTGTTGAGCTTTTTCTATGAATGCATGCTTATAATGAACCCTTTTATGGCGGATTAATCAAAAAAAGCTCAACACCTACGGCGTTGCCCCACGCAAACTATACATTAACCCAGGGTAGCCTGCACTATCGTTTGGCAACCCTGGGCTATCAAAAGCGCAACACCTACGGCGTTGAAACGTGTGTTTTGTAACACCATTTCTGTTGTTTCATGCGGTAAAATGCGGCAAATTCGAAGCCTATTTTCCACAACTCATTTTACGTTTTATTATCAACAACATCACCACCTCTAACTAACCCCAAAATGACCTCCTCCATTTCCACGACTAACTACTCCCCTCCCTCTTCGGGGAGGGGCTGGGGGAGCGGCTTTGTTTGCCATAAACCATTTGACGCTTTATTATCAACCACGTTACCCTCACAATTGCTTCACCACGCAACTCGGTACGAGTTGTTCCTTTGATAGCCCGGGGTTGGCGAGGAACGAGCCTACCCCGGGTAAACGTTCGCAGGGAGATTCAACGCTGTAGGTGTTGAGCTTTTTCTATGAAGGCATGCTTATAACGAGGTATTTAATGGCGGATTACGCTTAGAAAGCGTAACACCTACGGCGTTGAATAATAAAAAGCATAATATAATTTGCGTCATCTTACGCGATAAACTGCGTCATTTCATCGTGTAAAACACGGCAAATTACGCGATGATTTGCACCAAATCATTTTACCTTTAATTATCAACATCATCGCCACCCCTAATTAACCCTCAAAAAATCTCCTCTATTTCAAGAGGTAACTACTCCCCTCCCTCTTCGGGGAGGGGCTGGGGGAGAGGCTTTATTTCCCTCACCTCATTTTGTCATTCGCGCCATAGCTTCGAGGCAATCCTCACGATTTCCGAAGGCAGTAAAGCGGATGTAGCCCTCACCGCTTGGTCCAAAACCTACCCCCGGAGTGCAAACCACGCCTACACCATAGAGTAGTTGTTCAAAGAATTGCCAGCTATCGGTGCCTGTTGGGGTCTTAACCCAGAGATAAGGTGCGTTTTCTCCGCCATAAACTTGATAGCCCAAGCGAGTCAAAGTGTCGCGCATGATGGAGGCATTTGTCATGTAGTAGTCGATGGTTTCTTTCACTTGACGTTGTCCTTCGGGCGTATAAATGGCTTCAGCTGCCCGTTGACTGATGTAACTTGTACCATTAAACTTTGTACATTGACGTCGATCCCAGATGCCATTCAATGCAATTCGTTCGCCGTTTAGTGTGGAAGCAGTAACTTCTTTGGGTACAATGGTGTAGCCACAACGCACTCCTGTGAAGCCCGCTGTTTTCGAATAGCTTCGAAATTCGACTGCAACCTTGCGCGCACCACGTATCTCATAGATTGAATGTGGAATGGAATCGTTGCGTATGTAGGCTTGATATGCAGCGTCATAGAGGATGATTGCATCGTTCTCTAAAGCGTAGTTGACCCACTTTGTGAGTTCTTCTTTGGTGAGAACCGTACCAGTTGGGTTGTTGGGATAGCACAAATAAATCATATCTACGCGGTGATTTGGGAGCGAAGGGATAAAGTTATTCTCGGCCGTACAAGGCAGATAAGTCACACTACTCCATCGACCGGCTTCATAAACTCCCGCGCGTCCTATCATGGCATTGCTGTCAATATAAACAGGATAGACGGGATCGGTGACACCGATAGAGTTATCCCAGCGCAGAATCTCTTGGAAATTACCCGTATCACTCTTAGCTCCGTCGTTGATAAACACCTCACTTGGGTCGATGTGTACACCGCGAGAGAGATAATCATGCTTTATAATTGCTTCGCGAAGAAAGTCATATCCACGTTCAGGTCCATAGCCACGGAAACTTGCTTTGCTTGCCATTTCGTCGGTAGCCTTATGCATTGCCTCGATGACGGCAGGGCAAAGAGGTTGTGTAACGTCGCCAATGCCAAGACTGATGACACGTTGTTGGGGGTGAGAAACCTTGTAAGCATTTACCTTTTTGGCTATATCTGCAAAGAGATAACTGCCTGGTAGCTTTAAGAAATGTTCGTTAATCAGTGCCATAATATGTTATTTTGAATTGTATTCTCTGTTTATTCGGGCAGTGCAATCGTGCCTTCGAAGACGAAAGCAGCTGGTCCTGATAAGTAAATGTGATTGTTGTCGGCCTTCCATTCCACCTGCAATGTTCCGCCATCCATGTCGATAGTTACCTCACGTTGGGTGCGTTGGGTTCGTATGGCGGCTGTGGCTGTGGCACAAGCTCCTGTGCCGCATGCCATGGTTACACCGCTTCCGCGTTCCCATACGCGTGTGCGCAGGGTGTTAGTAGCCGTGAGTTGTGCAAATTCTATATTGCAACGTTGGGGAAAAGCAGCATTGTTTTCGAGTCGTTTTCCGTGCTTTTCTAAGTCAATGGCATGGATATCGTCGACAAAAATCACGTAATGTGGGTTGCCCATTGATATGAAAATACCCTCTTGAGCGCCTGGAATTGCACTGAGAGAAGGATGATTTCCCGTGAATTGTTCGGGCACATTGAACTGCGGTTCGAGCATGTCTACCGTCACACTTGCCACATGATTGTTGGTGTCAAGGTGCAAATGGAGAATCTTTATGCCAGAAAGCGTCTCAAGACGGATTTCTTTTTGTGTTGTGAATCCTTTCTCATAAAGATATTTTCCGATGCATCTGCTGGCATTACCACACATCATAGCTTCTGATCCATCGGCATTAAAGATGTGCATAGAGAAGTCAGCTTGTGATGTGTCGGAAGGCTTTCCGATGAGTACTAAGCCATCACTTGCGATGCCAAAGTGGGGGCGACTCCAGGCAATGGCAGCCTTTTCAGGCTGTGGTATGACTTCACTGAGCGTGTTGACATAGATATAATCGTTGCCCGCGCCATGCATTTTGGTAAAATGAATCATTGTAGACATGATGGAATAAATGTGTTATCGTAATCTTTTTGCTTCCTTTTTATCTATGCAAAAATAATATCTTATCAAATAATAAGCAACAAATTATGGGTAGAATGCATGCTCTTTCTGAAGAAAATCACAAACTTTAACCGAATCGGCACTTATTGCTTGCGTTCTGAAAGCATAGTGGTTGAAAAATCATCTTTTTGTAATGTATGAATGGTTTGATAGAGAACGTATTCTGGTTATACATAAATTATATTATAAATGAAATTGAATGAAAGGCCGATTTTATAAAAACTTAATAATAAACTTTAAGTATTCGTTGTAATATAAAATGCTTATTGTTAGGTATTTGATATTGAAAACTTTGTTGATATCTTTGCAAAGATAAATAAACTTATATGAATTAAACCTTTTTTACATGATGAAAACCAAGATTATTTCATTCATATTGGCATTGCTATGCATTGTTCCAATGGTCTCAAATGCCGAAGAACATGGAGAGAATAAACAGACAGATGCCAATGTTTACGGCCATGTGATTCAATTAAAGACAGGAGAACACCTACCTTATGTGACGGTAACGGTGAGAGGAACTCTGCTTTCTACCACCACGGATGCTACGGGACATTACTATCTTAAGAATCTTCCAATTGGCAAATATGTAATAGAAGTGAAGGCGATGGGCTACAGAACAGCGACTCGGGAGGTAGAAACGAAATCGCAAGTATCCCAAGAAGTCAACTTCACGCTTACCGAAGATGCTATCGCTTTGGATGAGGTGGTGCTCACAGCTAACCGCTCTCAGACGCTAAGACGTGAGGCTCCAGCTCTTGTTAACGTATTGGATAGTAAATTGTTTGACCAAACTAATGCCATGTGTATGGCCCAAGGACTGAACTTTCAGCCTGGAGTTAGGACGGAAGATAACTGCCAAAACTGTGGGTTTTCACAGGTACGTATCAATGGTTTGGATGGACATTACTCGCAGATTCTAATTGATTCACGACCTATTTTCACTTCACTCAATGGGGTTTATGGCTTAGAACAGATTCCTTCTAATATGATAGAACGAATCGAAGTGGTGCGCGGCGGTGGCTCAGCTCTATATGGTGCTTCTGCAATTGGAGGCACTATCAACGTCATAACGAAAGAACCTGTGCGCAATTCTGCCGAACTTAGCCACACCATTACATCCATAGAAGGACGTGGAAAGTTTGAAAACAACACCACAGCTAACGTCTCTTTGGTTAGTGAAGACAATAAAATGGGCATGTATGTATATGGACAACACCACTACAGACCAGGCTTTGATCACGATCATGACGGCTATACTGAGTTGCCACAACTAAAGAATCAGACCTTTGGTTTAAGCACTTTCTATAAGTTTTCGCCTTATTCGAAGCTCTCATTACAGTATCATAACATCAGCGAATTCCGCAGAGGAGGAAATCGTTTGGACCTCGTTGCCCATAAAGCTAACATTGCTGAGCAGCTAGATCACGACATAAATGGGGCTAATTTGGCTTTCGATTGGATGTCAAAAGATTATAAGGATCGTCTAAAAGCTTACGTTTCATTCAGTAATACCACACGAAAAAGCTACTACGGGGGTATCGGAAAAGGTACCCAAAGTGATATAAAAGATGCCCTAAAAGCTTATGGAAGGACGACTGATTTGACTACCGTCACGGGGTTACAATATGTGCATCAGTTTGCAAAGTTAGTCTTTATGCCTTCTGATTTGACGCTCGGCACGGAGTATAATTACGATGCATTGGAAGATAAAATCATTGGATACAACCACTTGTTAAACCAGAAAACCAGAATCACGAGTGCTTATTTTCAGAATGAATGGAAGAATAAAGCATGGAGTTTACTGCTTGGTGGTCGTTTCGATAAGCACAATTTAATTGATAAAGTGATATTTAGTCCACGCGTAAATCTAAGGTTTAATCCCACGGAAAACGTCAATTTGCGTGCCAGTTACACAAGTGGTTTCCGCGCACCTCAAGCCTTTGATGAAGATCTTCACGTAGGTTTTGCAGGCGGAATTCGCTTAGTTACCCGCTTGGCGAAAGGCTTAAAAGAAGAGCGTTCGCATAGTTTTAGCTTGTCAGCCGACCTTTATCAGTCCATCGGAAGCGTGCAAACAAACTTCCTTATCGAGGGTTTCTACACACACTTAAAGGATGTTTTCGCCCTCAGAGAACTCAATATACAAGACAGTCAAGGCAATAACGTGCAAGAAAGATATAATGGTAGTGGGGCAAAGGTATTCGGATTGAATCTTGAAGGCAAAGCCGCTTTCACGCAATGGTTCCAACTTCAGGCCGGATTAACCTTGCAACGGAGTCTTTATGACGAATCAATTGAGTGGAATGAAGACGCTCCTAAGGAGAAGGAAATGATGAGAACACCTTCTGTTTATGGTTATTTCACGGCGTCATTCACACCTTTAAAGAACTTCTCTGCAGCGCTTTCGGGTAATTATACGGGGCACATGCTCGTGGGACATACCGAACATATTCTTATGGATGGCACTACTATAGCCCCTGAAGCCGTACAAACGCCAACATTCTTAACGTTGAACATGAAGCTCGCCTATGATGTTTCAATCTCCAATTACGTTAAATTTCAGCTGAATGCAGGTATCCAAAACCTCACGAACGCTTATCAAAAAGACTTTGATAAGGGTTGGGGACGCGACTCAGCCTATATCTATGGCCCTGCCATTCCACGCTGTTTCTTTGCTGGAATCAAGTTAATTTATTAATTCTTGAAAACGATAGACGATTCGTTTTATATAAGAAAATGTCATAAAGCCTTTCACCTTATTATATGGTGGAGGGCTTTTTCGTTGATGAAGCGCTTTTCTTTATTCCTCAAAATGCTGTTTCCCAACGTAGAGAATATGCTAAACAACGAAGTTCTGCCTATGACTTTCAAGACATTTATGACCGAAATTTCATAACAAACTGATAGAAAGTGATTCTACTTTACAGTTTTTTTGTACTTTTGTATGCGTTTAATCATTTCCTAATTCATGAATACTGAAAACCTAACTCAAGGCAAAAAGGTCATCGTTGGCATACAGTTTCTCTTTGTAGCCTTTGGCGCAACAGTCCTTGTTCCGTTATTAGTGGGTATAAATCCAGCTACAGCTTTGTTCACAGCTGGACTTGGAACGTTCATCTTTCACTATGTAACCAGGTGGAAGGTTCCTATCTTCTTAGGCTCTTCTTTCGCTTTTATTGCGCCAATAAATGAAGCATCTAAGCAGTGGGGATTAAGCGGAACACTCTCTGGTTTGACGGCAGTTTCCGTTGTATATTTCGTCATGAGTGCCCTTGTTAAATGGCAAGGCAAGCGACTCTTAAACCGATTATTCCCTCCCGTTGTCATCGGACCGGTTATCATTTTGATTGGTCTTTCACTCTCGGGTACGGCAGTTGATATGGCAAAATCAAACTGGTTTTTGGCTTTTTGTTCGCTTTTCACGGCCATCATGATACTTACTTTCGCTAAAGGATTAATGAAATTAGTTCCTATTATCGCTGGAGTTGTCGTGGGATATATCGTTGCTTTGTTCATGAATCAGGTCGATTTTGCCGGTGTAGTGGCTGCACCTTGGTTCTCTTTTCCCGTGAAATTCGACACCATTTCACATTTCAGTTGGGAACCATTCCTATATATGTTGCCCGTCGCTATAGCCCCAGTACTCGAACATATCGGTGATGTTTATGTCGTAGGTGCCGTTGCTAAGAAGGACTTTGTAGCCCAACCAGGACTTCATCGCACAATGTTTGGCGATGGTTTAGCTTGCCTTGCCTCTGCCTTTCTTGGCGGTCCACCCGAAACAACCTATTCAGAAGTGACGGGAGCCATGTCGATTACAAAGGTAACGAGCCCTGCTGTGATTCGCATTTCAGCTGCAACAGCTTTATTGTTCTCGGTCATCGGCAAGCTCAGTGCACTGCTTCAGAGTGTTCCAAAGGCTGTTCTTGGAGGAATAATGCTATTGCTTTTCGGAACGATTGCAAGCGTAGGAGTGCAGAATCTCATGCAACGTAAGGTGGATATGAACGATACTCGCAACATCATTATTATGTCGGTGATGCTCACAATGGGTCTTGGTGGCGCCGTGTTATCAAGTGGTAACTTCGCCATTTCAGGCATAGGACTCGCTGCTGTGGTTGGTGTTGTGTTGAATTTATTGTTGCCTAAGACGAAAACTACAGAAGAAAAGAAAGACGAGAAGGCTTGATTTACTTCCCATCGTATGGGCCATTGTGCTCTAATTTCGATGTACACATGGCAGCAGCAAACTTACCTGAGGCTTCAATGTCAGCCCCAAGACTGCGCATGTAGAGGTATCCTGCCGAGTAAGTATCGCCACATCCCGTGGCATCCACTACTTGTCGCGGCTCATAGGCAGGGATTTCATAAAACTGTTTGTCTGCATAAATAAGACTGCCGAAGCTCCCTAACGTGATGACTACTTCCCGAACACCATACGATGCCATTTGAAGAGCAACCGTGCGTGGGTCTTTTGAGTTTGTAATCATCTCCATTTCGTGCTCATTAAGCTTAAGAATGTCCGTATAAGCAAGTATCTCTTCCATGGCCTTCCATTTGACAGCATAAACTTTTTCGCCTCTAACCTCACGAAGATATCCCTGTACATCAATCGAAATACGCCCCTTCTCGGCCAGCGCTTTGACTACCTCTACAGGGAAATCATCGGCTAACAAGCTGCCCAAATGAAACACTTTAGCCTCTAAAGGGACTACTTCTTCTATGGTAAAAGGGTCGGCTTTAGCCAACACTCGCTGTGTTCTTTGGTTGCTATCTATACCATATCGGTTCTCAAAATATACACTCTTTGCACTGTCATAACACACGACATCTATGCCCGCTTGACGCATACGATCTACTTCTTCGTATGATTCCGGCCCAACTTTCGTTACCAATTGAAACGCTATATCATGGGGAAGATTGTTAATACCATAGGCCATATAGAACGCCGTTCCACCCGACATAGAGACCGATTGGCTTGGAGTGATAATCTTATCTTGGGTGATATGCCCGATACAGCATATATCTTTCATTCGTAGTTACTTTTACTTTAAACATCACAAAGGTACAAAAAAACTCATAAAAAGAAAACTTTTGTTTCGTTTTTAGTATTCAATGAGGTTCTCGCTACTTGTGTTTGAGAGAATATTTCGTGATGGTGGGGGAGGTGAGGGGAGGGAAATAAAGCCTCACCCCCAGCCCCTCCCCGAAGAGGGAGGGGAGTAGTTACCTCTTAAAATAGAGGGAGTTGTTTGAGGGTTAATAAGAGATGGTGATGTTGTTGATAAGTGAAAGTTAAATGATGGTAGGCAGACAAAGCCTCTCCCCCAGCTCCTCCCCGAAGAGGGAGGGGAGTAGTTACCTCTTAAAATAGAGGGAGTTGTTTGAGGGTTAATTAGGGGCGGCGATGAGGTTGGATATTAAAGGTGAAATGATTTGGGGCATTTCATCGCATAATTTGCCGTGTTTTACACGATGAAATGACGCGGATTATCGCATGAAATGACGCAGATTATATTATGCTTTTTATTATTCAACGCCGTAGGTGTCACACTTTCTAAGCGTAATCCGCCATAAAATGCTTCATTGTGAGCATGCCTTCATAAAAAAAGCTCAACACCTATGGCGTTGAATCTCCTTACGAATACTCACCCGGGGTAGGCTCGTTCCTCGCCAACCCCGGGCTATCAAAGGAACAACTCGTACCGAGTTGCGAGATAAAACAATTGTGAGCGTGACGTGGTTGATAATAAAGCGCCAAATGGTTT
>NZ_AWGW01000004.1:0-9803 GCF_000477535.1 Segatella salivae F0493 | reverse complement strand
AAAGCCTCTCCCCCAGCCCCTCTCCGAAGAGAGAGGGGAGTAGTTAGTCGTGGAAATGGAGGGAGTTGTTTTGGAGTTAGTTTGGGGTGGTGATGTTGTTGATAATTAAAGGTGAAATGGTTTGGGGCAAACAAAGCCTCTCCCCCAGCCCCTCCCCAAAGAGGGAGGGGAGTAGTTAGTCGTGGAAATGGAGGAGGTTGTTTGAGGATTAATAAGAGATGTAGATGAGGTTGATAATTAAAGGTAAAATGGTTTGGGGCATTTCATCGCGTAATTTGCCGTGTTTTACCGTATGAAATGATAGAGATTATCGCATAAAATGATGCAAATTATATTATGCTTTTTATTATTCAACGCCGTAGGTGTTGCGTTTTTGATAGCCCAGGGTTGCCAAACGATAGTGCAGGCTACCCTGGGTTAGCATATGGTTTGTGGGGAACAACGCCGTAGGTGTTGCGCTTTTTTTGAGTAATCCGTCACTAAAGGTTTCATTGTAAGCATGCCTTCATAGAAAAAGCTCAACACCGATGGCGTTGAATCTCCTTGCGAACGTTTACCCGGGGTAGGCTCGTTCCTCGCCAACCCCGGGCTATCAAAAGAACAACTCGTACCGAGTTGCGTGGTGAAATAAATGTGAGCGTGGCGTGGTTGATAACAAAATGTAAAATAATGAAAGGCAAATAAGGCCTCTCCCCCAGCCCTTTGCTTTCCTCGTTTCGCAAGCTTCACGAACAGCGACCTATGGTTCTCCGAAGAGAGAGGGAAGTAGTTAGTCGTGGAAATGGAGGAGGTTGTTTTGGAGTTAGTTTGGGGTGGCGGCACTGTTGATAATTAAAGGTAAAATGATTTGAGGCATTTCATCGCATAATTTGCCATGTCTTACCGCGTGAAATGACGTAGATTATATTGCCGTTTGGTACAAATCATAACATAGGATATTGGATGTTGAATTATGCCTTGATATATATCGTTTTACAAATTATTTGAATCAATGTCGTGGATAAAGTTTATTTCCGCGTGACAAGCCATCGATTCATATTGTAAAACTAAAAAAATTGCATCGAGAAATACACTTTTCAACGCTGTAAGCGTTGCGCTTTTGATAGCCCAGGGCTGCCAAGCGATAGTGCAGGCTACCCTGGATTAGCGTGTGGTTTGCGTGGGCTAACGCCATAGGTGTTATGCTTTCTAAGCGTAATCCGCCATTAAAATCCTTGCTATACCCATACCTTCTCAAAGAAAACTCAACACCTATGGCGCTGAATCCCCTTGCAACCATTTACCTAGGGTAGGCTCGTTCCTCGCCAACCCTGGGCTATCAAAGGAACAACACCTACGGCGTTGCATTATTGAAACATTCGCATTATTGGATGTATTCCTTGAAACATCGCAATAAAACAAACATCATTATGCACTAAAAACCTTCACATTGCCAAATACATTCATTGGAAAACCATTTTTATACCTACGGCATTGACGATTGACATCATTTACATTGGTGTGTATCATGCCACATATTATTGATGCAATACTTACGCATTAAGAAATAATCAGCGATTGATAATGTTATGTTTTCAGAAGGATAGTAAACCGCATAAATAGAGGATGTGGGCTGCTTGGATAGCGGTGAGGGAACCGATAAAATAGTTAAATAAACAAAAATGAGTACAACGGGTCGATTATCTTTGTATATTTGCGAACGACATAAAGTTTAATAATCTCATAATTTAACCGGAAAACATGATGAATATCCCTACAGTTTTTTTGTTAGTACCATTGGCTTCGGTCACAACGCTATGCATGTCATGGTATTTTTTCAGTGAAATGATGAAGGAAGAAGAAGGAACACTGAAGATGAAAGAAATCGCTTCACACGTTAGAAAAGGGGCAATGGCCTACCTACGCCAGCAATATAAGGTTGTGGGAATAGTCTTTTTGGTGCTTGCTTTGCTTTTCGCCTTCATGGCTTATGCCTTAAAAATACAGAATCCTTGGGTGCCAATAGCTTTTCTTACGGGTGGTTTCTTCTCGGGACTTGCCGGATTCTTCGGCATGAAAACAGCTACTTATGCCTCTGCACGCACGGCAAACGCAGCGCGAAAAGGGTTGGATTATGGGTTGAGAGTGGCCTTTCGGAGTGGTGCTGTGATGGGACTTGTCGTTGTAGGACTTGGACTTTTAGACATTGCGATATGGTTTTTGATTCTCAGTTTCGTATATTCGGATGGCAATATTGCCTTGATAACAATTACAACTACTATGCTCACATTCGGTATGGGGGCATCAACGCAGGCACTTTTTGCACGTGTTGGTGGAGGCATCTATACGAAAGCGGCCGATGTTGGGGCTGACCTCGTGGGAAAGGTTGAGGCAGATATTCCCGAAGATGACCCTCGAAATCCGGCTACTATCGCTGATAATGTGGGCGACAATGTGGGTGATGTGGCTGGCATGGGTGCCGATTTATATGAAAGTTATTGTGGAAGCATCTTGTCGACTGCAGCACTTGGGGCCACAGCCTTTGCCTTAAATGGCGATATGCAGCTACGGGCTGTCATAGCACCAATGATTATTGCCGCCGTAGGTATATTCCTTTCACTCATCGGAATCTTCCTTGTTCGTACGAAAGAAGGGGCAGACATGAAAGCCTTGTTACGCGCTTTAGGACTTGGAACGAATGTAAGTGCGGTTTTGATTGCCGTGGCTTCGTTTGTGATTCTTTATCTTTTAGGCATAGAAAACTGGCTCGGCTTGTCATTTTCTGTTATCAGTGGGCTCGTGGCTGGCGTCATTATAGGACACGCAACAGAGTATTATACCTCGCAAAGTTACCGTCCTACGCAGGAGATTGCAAAGGCAAGTGAAACGGGTTCGGCTACAGTTATCATCAAAGGGCTGGGTACTGGCATGATCTCTACATGCATTCCAGTGTTAGTTATCGCCTTAGCCATCATGCTAAGTTACCTTTGTGCCAATGGGTTTGATATGAGTATGCGAGCTGATTCCATAAGCCATGGGCTCTATGGAATAGGGATTGCCGCCGTGGGAATGCTCTCCACACTCGGCATAACGCTTGCAACAGATGCCTATGGACCTATTGCTGACAACGCTGGCGGTAATGCAGAGATGAGTGAATTAGGGCAAGTGGTGAGACAACGCACGGATGCTCTCGACGCATTGGGCAACACTACGGCGGCCACAGGCAAGGGGTTTGCCATAGGAAGTGCGGCACTTACGGCCTTAGCTTTACTCGCTTCGTATGTAGAAGAGATAAAGATTGCCATGGTAAGAGCCGTCGAAGAAGGTCGTCATTTCATTGACTATGCGGGACAATCTTTTGATCCTTCTCAGGCAACGATGCCCGATTTTATGAACTTTTTCCAAGTAACATTGATGAATCCCAAGGTACTTGTGGGGGCATTTATAGGTGCAATGGCAGCCTTTCTCTTTTGTGGTTTGACGATGGGTGCAGTCGGAAGAGCAGCCCAATCTATGGTAGAAGAGGTGAGAAGACAATTCAAAGAGATTAAAGGAATATTAGAAAAGACGGCGCAACCAGACTATGGTCGTTGTGTGGAAATATCCACAAAGAGTGCTCAAAAGGAAATGATTATTCCGAGTTTACTGGCAATCGCCATCCCCATTGTAGTCGGAATATTGCTTGGAGTGGCTGGAGTCTTAGGCTTGTTGGTAGGTAGTTTGTCGGCAGGATTTACCTTGGCAGTCTTCATGGCCAATGCAGGTGGTGCATGGGACAATGCAAAGAAGATGGTCGAAGAAGGCCATTTCGGAGGTAAAGGGTCTCAAAGTCATAAGGCAACGATAGTGGGTGACACAGTAGGCGACCCCTTTAAAGACACTGCCGGGCCAAGTCTTAACATCTTAATCAAGTTGATGTCTATGGTAAGTATTGTCATGGCAGGACTCACAGTGGCTTTTATTTGAGTATGCTTCATAGCTTTTCATAAGATAAAGGTGATGAATAGGATTGCAAAAAAGCATTAAAATGCATTGCGATTATCTGAATATTACGCAATAAAAAAACAGAAAAAATATTGCAAGAGAATGCAGATTATGTTATTTTTTGTATACCTTTGTGGCATAATTTACACTTTTAAGACAAATAAAATTTTATGAACAAAACATTGTCAAGCATGCTTTTAGGTGCATGCTTCATGCTAAGTGCAACGCCATCTATGGCACAGTTCAACCTTAAAAAAGCTATTGGAGGAGCATCAAAGGCTGTAAAAGCAGCGACTTTAACCGATGCTGACGTAGCAAACTATGTGAAAGAATACATTGATTGGATGGATAAGCACAATCAAGTTTGCCCTGAAAACAATCCCTATTCTATTCGTTTGAAGAAATTAACTCAAGGACTTAACGACGTAGAAGGTATTCCTTTGAACTTCAAAGTCTATTATGTTACCGACGTAAATGCCTTTGCTTGCGCCGATGGTAGCGTGCGTGTGTTCTCTTCTTTGATGGACATCATGACCGATGACGAGTTACTTGGCGTCATAGGACACGAGATAGGACACGTTGCTCACAAGGATTCTAAGAATGCTTTCCGTACAGCTTTGCTCACATCGGCATTCAAAGATGGAGTCTCTTCCACGGGAGGTAAGGCCGCAACGTTTAGCGATTCACAATTCGGAGAGCTTGGAGAAGCGTTGTTGAATGCTACATATTCGCAGAAGCAGGAAAGCAATGCAGACACTTACGGCTATGACTTCTTGAAGAAAAATGGCAAGAATCCTTGGGCTATGGCTTTGTCGTTTGAGAAACTTAAGAAGCTCGAAGAGGACTCAGGTTACCAGAAAGACAGCAAGTTTAAGCGCATGTTCTCGTCTCATCCAGACTTAGATAAGCGCATAAAAGTAATGAGTGAGCGTGCAACGAAAGACGGATTTACTCGTCCAGAGAATAAGATGCCAGAGCAACCTGTTGTGAAGAAGGTCGTAAAAGGAAAGAAAAAGTAACATCATTCAATTTATAAACTTACCTATATGAAGAAAAAACTGACAACAATCTTGGTAATAATGCTCTGCTTTGTGGCTCAATATGCAGAGGCTTTTCGCATTAGAGTCAAGGTGCCAAGCAGCAATCAAGGCGGTGGAGACAGTTCATCTTGGATTTCAACTGCCGTTATTTGTGGTATCATCCTTTACGTTGTAATAAAGTATTGGTCATTCTTTAAGCAGTTATTCCGCTTCTTTACCTCCAGCGCTAAGGTTGAAAAGAATACTGATTTGACGCAAGATCAACAACGAAAGCTATTGTTAAGTGGTGTATTTGCAGCACAAAAGGCAGCTTTATACAATGTAGTTAAGACGGGATTAACAGCAGATGAGCGTGAAAAGATGTTCAACCAAGGTTGGAATATCAGTGACCAAGCATCGGCAATCGAAACACTTGACTATTTGAGATTATCGGGTACACGTCGCTATTTCCCTCAAGTTGTCGAGGCTTTGAAGCTTAAAAACAAGCAAGAAATACAGCAATATCTCCGTGATACCTTTGAAGATAGCGAAGATATCAATAATTGTTGGGAGCAAATTCAATTCGCTTTTGAGTCTATGGACCCTCTAATGAAGGAACACATCATTAGTAATGAGGCCGACTTTTCACGCATTGGACCCGATGCATGGGACGCTGGTCGTCTTGTGTTCATAGCCAGATTGTGTCGCGAAGCAAACTATATCAACGACGAACAACTTTGGAAATATGTTGATGCAGCAGACGAAATAGCACATAGAACGCTTACTTCTTGGGAAGACTTTGGTAAGAGTTACATCATTGGTCGTTGCTTGTGGTGTGGTGCTTCAAATTACTTCGAGGTGATGGCAGGCCATGCTAAGGACATGTATACTAAGCCAAATAGTCCTTGGAAGACTTTCCCTTTCGCTTAATCTGAATCTAATCACGAGATGAAAATAAAGATGTTTCTTTATCAGCCGAATCAAATGGGCTGATAAAGAGACACTAAACACAAACTATAAAAATTAAAAACGAGCAATATGAAAAAGAGAATTATCTATTGCTTAGTATTGATGTTAGGCCTGTTTGCACAGGAAGCTATGGCTCTAAGACTTCGAATCAGAGTACCAAGTGGCTCATCTGACGGCTCAACAAGCGGCTATACATGGATTGTTTACATCATAGTTGGTGTGCTTATTGTCATTGGTTTATATCAATATTTCCTTAAAGCAAAGGCCACTTTACGCCAGTTTGGCAGTGGACTTCGAACTGATTCAAACTCAAATCTCAGTCAAGATCAACAGCGAAAGATGTTGCTTAGCGCCATCTATGCAGAGAATGATAAGTGTTATTTGAATGCTATTAAGACAGGATTAGTAAAAGATGATTGCGCAGAAGTGCTCGAAAGAGACTGGGGTATCTATGACCATAGCTCGGCAATTGACGCTTTAGACGATTTGAAATTAGCCTGCACAAAAGACTATATGCCAAATATTGCAGAGGCATTCAAGTTGAAAGAGCAGAAAGCTATTGAGCAATATCTCAACGAAACGTTTGTAAACAAGAATGAAGCTAAGGCATGTTCTAAACAGATTGAACGCGCTTTCAAGACTATAGGCAATTTAGTTAAGGAAGGAATTGTTAGAGATGAGGCCGACTTTACACGTATAGGTGGCATTGGTTTTGAGGCAACCCGTCTGGTCTTTATTGCTCGTATGTGCGCTGAAAAGAAGTATATCAGCGAGGAAGAAATGTGGCAATATGTTGACTTTGTGGACGAATTGGTTCACAAATCGCTTTCTTCTTGGGAAGACTATGGCAAGAGTTACATCATCGGTTACACCCTTTGGGGCACTGATAGCTATAGCATGGGTCAGACAAAGAAGATATTTAACAAGCTCATTAGCGACCCAAAGAGTCCTTGGAAGACTTTCTCTTTCGCTAAAAAGGCTTAATCTTTATAGATTATTCCCTATAGTTAAACATGTTATTTCACTAAGAAAGCATCCTTATAGGGTGCTTTCTTCCTTTCTCTTCTACTTTGTTTGCACGTGCTTTCCCTGCATTCTTTTCTGTGGAAAGCGTCACTTCGCCCAGCCATTTCTATTTCAAAATTCTTTCTTTTGTTTGCTTTATCTGCCTCAAATGTCGTATATTTGCACCAGACACAGCACGTTTTATGCATCTGAATGATGAGCTTCGCCTTTTCATTTCATTGACTTTGCTAACGAAAGTGTCTCAATAGGAATCATAAAAGCTTTCAAACGACAATGAAACAAATCATCAATCACTTCACAGATGATGACCTTTATAAGCTTTCTATGTGCTGTTCGGTCATCGATAATTACCCTCGTGCCCAAGTAAAATACCAGTTTGTAGACCGCAATAACACGGTATATCCCACTGGGTTTGCTGACGAATTGCGTCGTCAAATCGAAGCTTTGGAGGGCGTTATCATTACAGATGACGAGATAGATTTCATGAAACGGCGATGCAGTTACATGCCACATTGGTTCTTTACTTACCTCCGTGGCTATAGGTTTTCACGCGAATGGGTCAACGTTTCACAAGATATTGACGGACATCTTCACGTGGAATTTGAAGGCAGTTGGTCGGATACCATCCTCTTAGAAGTAAAGGTTCTGGCGATGATCTCAGAGCTTTTCTACATCATGACAGGACAGATTGCAAGGTTAGATTACGTGCAGTTGTATAACAAAACGTGTCAGAAAGCAGAACGATTGTTGGCTGCTGGCTGTGTGTTTTCAGACTTTGGAACACGTCGGCGCGCCTCTTTTGAAGCCGAAGATACGGTGGTTCGTGCATTGAAAGACACCTATCAGAGCCGTGATTGGAAAGGAAGACTCGTGGGAACAAGCAATGTTTACATCGCCATGACCCACGATTTACAACCTGTTGGCACTATGGCGCATGAGTTTGTTTGCGCAATTGGCGGCATGTTTGGACCGCAAATGGCCAATCATTTGGCTATGAACGCCTGGCGAAACACCTTCCGTGGTGCCCTCGGTACATATCTTTATGACTCTTTTGGATGGGATATCTTCTCGTTAAACTTCTCAGAAGACTTTGCAAATCTATTCAAAGGACTTCGCATTGACTCTGGAAATAACCGCGAACAACTAATGAAAATCGTGGAGAAATATCGTTCACTTGGCATTGATTCCCGCACAAAACAGGTTGTGTTTTCAAATGCGTTAAACACTGATTCGGCAATAGAAATTCAACAATATGCAAAAGATTATTGCCTGCCTTCATTCGGAATAGGTACTCATTTCACCAATGATTTCGAAGGTATTGAGCCAATGAATATTGTCATTAAACTTGTTGCATCGAAAATAACAGAGTGTTGGCCCTACTATAATGATACATGTAAGCTCTCCGAAGACCTCGGAAAACACACTGGAAAGCCAGAAGTCATCCGCCGTTTTATGGAGGCTTTACACATGAAAGAGTAGAAAACACCTCATCATTTGAATATTGCAACCACGCAATGCCGTAGGCGTTGTGCCAATATCCCTATGAATACATCTATCATGGTGAATGTGGCAATAATGCAACGCCGTAGGTGTTATGCCGGTATTCCAATGAACAAATCTGTCACCATGAATGTTCTCACCACGCAACTCGGTACGAGTTGTGTTTTTGATAGCCCGGGGTTGGCGAGGAACGAGCCTACCCCGGGTAAACGTTCGCAGGGAGATTCAACGCTGTAAGTGTTGAGTTTTCTTTGAGAAGGCATGGTTATAGTGAGGGGATTCATGACAGATTACGCTTAGAAAGCGTAACACCTATGGCGTTGAAATATTCCATCCGTAACATGAATTACGTTATCTCGCGCCAGGAAATATGGCGGATTACGCAAAGAAACCGCAACACCTATGGCGTTGTTCCACGCACAACATACACTAACCCAGGGTAGCCTGCACTATCGTTTGGCAACCCTGGGCTATCAAAAGCGCAACACCTACGGCGTTGAATAATAAAAAGCATAATATAATCTGCGTCATTTTACGCGACAATCTACGTCATTTCATGCGATAAAATACGGCAAATTGCGCGATGATTTGCCCCAAATCATTTTACCTTTAATTCTTAACACCATCGCCACCCCCAACTAACTCCAAAACAACGCCCTCCATTTTCACGGCTAACTACTCCTCTCTCTCTTCGGAGAACCATAGGTCGCTGTTCGTGAAGCCTGCGAAACGAGGAAAGCAAAGGGCTGGGGGAGAGGCTTTGTTTGCCATAAACCATTTGGCGCTTTATTATCAACCACGTCACGCTCACAATTGTTTTATCTCGCAACTCGGTACGAGTTGTTCTTTTGATAGCCCAGGGTTGGCGAGGAACGAGCCTACCCTGGGTAAACGTTCGCAAGGAGATTCAACGCTGTAAGTGTTGAGCTTTTTCTATGAAGGCATGCTTAAAACGATGTAATTTATTGCGGATTAATCAGAAAAAGCGCAACACCTACGGCGTTGTTCCACACAAACCATGTGCTAACCCAGGGTAGCCTGCACTATCGTTTGGCAACCCTGGGCTATCAAAAGCACAACACCTACGGCGTTGAATAATAAAAAGCATAATATAATTTGCGTCATTTTACGCGATAAACTACGTCATTTCATGAGGTAAAACACGGCAAATTGCGCGATGATTTGCCCCAAATCATTTTACCTTTAATTCTCAACAACATCACCACCCCTAATTAACCCTCAAACACTCCCCTCCATTTCAAGAGGTAACTACTCCCCTCTCTCTTCGGAGAGGGGCTGGGGGAGAGGCTTTGTTTGCCATAAACC
>NZ_AWGW01000003.1:0-142811 GCF_000477535.1 Segatella salivae F0493 | reverse complement strand
AACGTAAAGTGACGGAAATCACACGATAAAATAATGTAGATTACACGATAAACTGACATAGATTGCAAAATGTAATGATATGCATAGCGATAAACTTAGATTTTATTTCGTACAAAACCAGCTCTATTTATGGTGATAAAAAATAAAAGATAAAATTGTAACTTGAAATTTCTGATTTTGCACAATATATCCCATTATCCTACGTTCTAAGGGTAAATGTGGAATGTTTGACAACCGAACAACTCGAACAAAGTTGGAAATTGGTTGGTGATTACAAAAGAATCCACTCAAAAAAGAACAAAAACGACGCCAAAACAGAATGCCTATGAAATGTTTTTCGCCAAAAGAATCGTTGCCGTCTGAAAAGACTTTGCAACTTATTAAACAGATAGCCTACACCTATCGGGTGGCTCGTGTGAACGGAAAGAATACGGCATTCTGTCTCAATTAAATTCAAAAATCAAATACGAATGAAAACTTTAGTTTCGCCATCTCTATTGGCAGCCGACTTTCTTCATCTGAAAGATGAGATTGAAATGATTAACAATAGCGAGGCAGACTGGTTACATCTTGACGTAATGGATGGGGTTTTTGTGCCCAACATATCGTTTGGCTTCCCTATTCTTGAGGCAGTTAGCAAGGTTTGTAAAAAGCCTTTAGACGTTCATTTCATGATTGTTCACCCCGAACAATACATCGAACAGACAGCTAAGATTGGTGCAATGATGATGAATGTACATTATGAAGCATGTACCCATTTGCATCGAACCATCCAACAAATTCATGCTGCTGGGATGAAAGCGGGAGTCACCTTAAACCCTTCAACGCCTGTGTTCATGCTCGAAGACATTATCCGTGACGTTGACATGGTACTGCTAATGAGTGTCAATCCCGGTTTCGGTGGACAGAAATTCATAGAGAACACCATCCGAAAGGTAGAGAGATTGCGTCGCCTAATCAATGAAACAGGGTCGCATGCACTCATAGAAGTAGATGGTGGAGTGCAAGCCGAAACAGCCCCACGACTTGTGAAAGCTGGGACCGATGTACTGGTAAGTGGAAGTTATGTGTTCAAGAGCACAGACCCTTATGCTACTATCGAAGCCTTGAAAAAACTGAAATAACAAGATGCTATTGGTTGGATTATAAAATGATATGTAGTAATCCAACACATTTTCCGTGTTAAACCATCTGCAAGGTGATTTCATTTTCCTTCACCATGCGACGCAAATTTAGGATTGCATAGCGCATACGCCCAAGACTGGTATTAATACTTACGTTTGTCATCTCAGCGATTTCTTTGAACGAAAGTTGCTGATAATAACGCATATAAACCACTTCTCGTTGTGAAGCAGGCAAGAAATTCATCAGTTTTTTCACATCTTTCAACACCTGTGCATTGACATATTGACTCTCAATGTCCATCGAATAAAAGTCGTTTGTGCTGATGTTAGAGAGGTCGTTATCATCAGAAGTGTCTACAATCTTTTGCACTTTCAGTCCACGATAAAGGTCCATGATGACGTTATGTGCAATGCGCATCATCCAAGCGCTAAACTTTCCGCTTGGTGAATACTTCCCTTCTTGCAGCTTAGTGATAACCTTTACAAACGTCTCTTGAAAGAGATCATCAGCAATTTCGCGGTCGCGCACTACGAAAAGGATGTAGGAAAACAATTTTGATTGATGTCGAAATAATAATTCATCAAATGCCCGATTGTTGCCATTCACATAGTCCATGGCCAACTCTTCATCAGTCATTACATTTAGATTCTTCATTCCTTAAAACTTTAATTCTAAGTAAAATTGTTCTATAGGCGCAGTTGTTATAATGTGAATATACGAATTTGTGCTGATGTAGTTCAAGACTTTTTCAACTAAGAAGAACGCAGTCATCTCGTCAAATGTAAAGGGCTACACGATGCAAAGATAGATTAAATTTCACGTTCTGCCAAATTTTTCAAATAAAAAAGAGGTTGGAGCAGGAAGCACCCAACCTCGAAAGCGATTTAGAAAAGCTCTAAATCATTAAAAAAATATGTGACAAATATAAGTTATATGAATGAGAAAAACAAATTTTTCGACTGGAAAATTACTTTTTTAACATCTTCATGACGAAATTATATATATATAATGACTTTATAAGGAAATTTAGATAAAAACTTAAAAGATTATTAATCAGAGGTAGAAGTGGTTTCTTGAATCACATAAAATCATGAGACCAAATGGGAACTCTATATCAAAGAAAGGGATAACTGAACTAAAAAATGAATTGCAAAGCCATAAAATAAGGTGAAGAATAAGGCTATGAAGCGTATGATTCATTTTGTTTTAAAAGACATAAATCACGTAACGAACTCATGAAATGAAGAAAAAATCGTTTTAATATTAAATATTTTAACGTTTAATATTGTTCGATATAAATTAATTTATTAATTTTGTAATCGTAATATTATACTAATCTAATAAAACAAAAAAAGTATGCTTATTCAATTGAAACCAATTCGGATTGCGCTAATTGGCTTCCTATTGCTACTTGTAGGGAATCTATCTGCGCAGACAATCAAGGGAACCGTGAGTGAGAAGTCTGGCGAACCGATCATCGGAGCGACGGTGATGGAAACTGGAAGTCACGGAAATGGTGTTATCACCGACCTTGAAGGAAACTTTGTTCTCACGTTGAAAGGGAACACAAAGAAAATCACAGTATCTTATGTCGGCATGAAAACGCAGACATTAAGTGTTGCTGGAAAGACTACTGTTGACGTTGTTCTTGAAGATGAAGCCACGAGTTTGAATGACGTAGTTGTCATTGGTTATGGCTCTGTAAAGCGTAAAGACATCACAGGTTCAGTGTCTACAGTGGGTAGTGAAGCGCTTGCTTCGGTACCAGTTGCCTCTGCTTCGGAAGCTTTAACAGGTAAATTGGCCGGTGTTCAGGTAAGCACCTCCGAAGGATCTCCTGATGCTACGGTGAAGATTCGTGTGCGTGGAGGTGGTTCAATCACACAAAGTAATGCTCCACTCTTTATTGTTGACGGCTTCCCTGTTGACGATATTAGCAACATTCCGGCTACAGATATAGAGGATATCACCGTGTTAAAGGATGCTTCTTCGACTGCAATCTATGGAAGTCGAGGTGCAAATGGTGTTATACTTGTTACTACAAAAAATGGTAAATCGGGTAAAGTGAATGTGAGTTACAACACATATTATAGTTGGAAAAAGATTGCAAAGAAGATGAATGTGTTATCTCCTTCTGACTATGCTAAATGGCAATACGAGCTGGCTTTACTCAAAAATGATAATAACCCAAGTAAAATCTCCTCTTATACAGATTATTTTGGCAATTATCAAGATATTGATTTGTACGACAATGTGAAAGGAAATGACTGGCAAGATATGACATATGGGCGAATAGGTCATACCTACAACCATAACTTAAGCATTACAGGCGGTACAGAAAACATAAAGTATTCCTTCAGCTATGCACACATAAATGACAAAGCTATCATGATAGGCTCAAACTTTAAACGTGATAACTTCAGTCTGAAACTAAACACAAAACCTTCAAAAAGAACTACCATCGACTTGCAAGTACGCTTTAGCGATACTAAAGTTCGAGGCGGAGGAGCCAATGATGCAAAGGGAAGTTACAATACAGATAAACGCTTAAAGGATGCTGTTATCTATCCCGTTATTCCACTAAAAGGATTGGATGAGGCCAATACTTCATTCGATGATAGCGATATGAACATATTCGATCCTATCACTTCTGCAGCAGATAACGACGAAAAAAAGCAGAATAAGAATTTCAATATGGCTGGAGCCTTTGGCTGGGAAATTATGAAAAACCTCACGCTGAAAACTGAATTTGGATATGATTACTACACGATGTATGATGAACGCTACTATGGTTTGACTTCATATCAAGCCAGAAACTATGCCGATCAAGCTTTCGCTGATCATCCATTAATTAGCCTTGACAACGATGTTCGTGAGAGATTCCGTAATACAAACACAATAAATTACGACTTCAAGAACCTCATTAAGAACAAAGATCACAGCCTAAACATGTTACTTGGACATGAATATATCATCACAAAAGAACATGAGAACATCAATCAAATTGTAGGCTTCCCCAAGACATACGATGCCGCAACAGCATGGCGTTTGTCCTCACAAGGCACAGCTTCTGGTACAAGTGACTTCTATTCTCCAGATGATAAACTACTCTCTTTCTTCTCCCGTGCGAACTATAGTTATAAAGATAAGTACTTAGCGAGCGTCACTTTCCGCGCTGATGCCTCTTCAAAGTTCTCTAAAGAAAACCGTTGGGGCTACTTCCCTTCAGCCGCTTTAGCATGGAGAATCACGAGTGAAAAGTTCATGAATAGCACGAAAAAGTGGCTTGATGACCTTAAAATTCGCTTGAGTTTTGGTACAGCTGGTAACAACAATATACCCTCTGGACAACTCATTCAGGAGTATATGACCTACTCAGCTACGTCATCTCAGCGTACTTGGGTGAATGGTTTTACGACCTTGTTAAGACCATCTAACTTCATGGCTAACCCCAATTTGAAGTGGGAAACAACGATAACTCGCAACATAGGATTAGACTGGACATTGTTCAATGGCAAGCTAAATGGAAGCTTTGAGTTCTATAAGAATACCACAAAAGACCTGTTAATAGCCTTCCCTGTGTCTGGAACTGGCTACGAATTCCAGTATAGGAATCTCGGAAAAACACAGAATTCAGGCTTTGAAACGACGTTCACTTGGCACGTTGTTAATAAGAGAAATTGGGGTATTGACCTAAGCGGTAATATCAATTTCAACCGAAACAAGATTATACAACTTGGCATAAAGGACTACTATAACGATACACATTGGGCATCAAGTGAAATCGATCCCGAGTATGTTGTAGCCGTTGGAGGCCGTGTTGGTGAAATCGTTGGTTATCAAAATGCTGGCCGTTACGAGGTTTCTGACTTCACAGGATATAATGCATCGACAGACAAGTGGACATTAAAAGATGGTGTTGATGATGCAACCGCTATCATAGGGAAACTTCGTCCGGGTGCTTTGAAACTAAAAGATCAAGATGGTGACCATAAGGTTACAGCGAGTGATAAAGTAAAAATAGGTGATGTTACCCCCGATTGCTTTGGTGGTTTCAACATCAATGCACGCGTTTACAACTTTGATTTGTCTGCACAGTTCAATTATTCTATTGGTAATCAGGAATACAATGCCAACAAAATAGAATATACAACAACTGGAAAATACATCTACCGAAACATGATTGACGTGATGAAAGAAGGTAAACGATGGACCAATCTCGACCCAGAAACAGGACTCTTATCTAATGATCCAGATCGTCTTGCTAAGCTAAATGAGCATACAACGATGTGGTCTCCCTATATGTCTAAAATGGTTTTAACTGATTGGGCAATAGAAGATGCATCATTCTTACGCTTGAATACGCTTACCATTGGTTACACCTTACCTAACCATCTGACGCATCGTGTTGGCATAAACAGCCTTCGTGTTTATTGCACAGGCTATAATCTGTTTACTATAACAGGTTATTCGGGTTTCGATCCTGAAGCAGATACCTTCAGAAAGACAGCGCTTACACCAAACGTAGACTATTCAGCTTATCCAAAGAGTCGTTCATTTGTTATCGGCTTAAATCTCAATTTCTAAACGAATCTCTATGAAAAGATATATCAATTACACATTATTGTCGGTTGTGGTTACAGGCATTGCCTTCTCTTCTTGCGATTTAGATGCCCCCACACAATCATCACTTGATGAATCAACGACATTCTCTACATACGCTCTTGCAGAGGCCGAGCTCATGTCAGTAAACGTTTCTTTCGGCGAAACTAACTCCTATCGAGGTCGCTTTTTGCCTTATTATGGCCTCAATAATGATGTGGAAGTAGGAAGTGGAACGCCGCCATCCAAGTCCAACGCTACAAACGAAAAGCAAAGCCTTTGGAACTTTGACACACCGGCAAACAATTCATTAATGAATACCGATAATAACGCTTATTCTAAGTTTTACGAGGGAATTGAGCGTGCAAACCTTGCAATTGCTGGTATCAGAAAGTACGGAAACATAGACAAAAACCCTGATATGGCTCAGCTGTTGGGTGAAGCTTTAACGCTAAGAGCAGTCATTTATACCGACTTAACAAAGGCTTGGGGTGACGTGCCTGCACGCTTTTCACCAAACAACAACGATAACATCTATTTGCCACGCACAAACCGTGACTCCATCTATAAGGTGCTTTTAAGCGATCTAAAAGAGGCAGAACGTTATTGTTATTGGCCAAATCAGAATGCAATTACAAAGACAACAGAACGCGTAAGCAAGAGTTTTGTGAAGGCTTTACGTGCCAGAATCGCTCTTTACGCCGGTGGATATGGCCTACGTGGTGATGGATATCGCCTTTCAAAAGACCCAGAACTGGCTCCTGAAAAGATGTATGAGATTGCACGCAAAGAATGTGAAGACGTCATCAACTCTGGCAAAAATGAACTTGGTTCATTCAAAGAGAACTTCACAAAACTTTGCCAAGACAACGTCACTGCAGGCGGAGAGAGCCTTTGGGAAATACCTTTCTCAGCAGGACGCGGCCGTGTTCTCTACACATTGGGTATCAAACATAATGCTAAAGACCAATATACGGGACAGGCACAAGGTGGTGTAAATGGCCCCACTCCTACCCTTTACTACGATTATGACACAGAAGATGTGCGCCGAGATATTACTTGTGTGCCTTACGAATGGGGTAAAGATCTTGACAGTAAGGGTAAAGCGTCAGTGCAGTTAAGGTCTATCAATAAATGGTGCTTTGGCAAATTACGCTATGAATGGATGAATCGCATCGTCACTTCTACTAATGACGATGGTGTCAATTGGCAGTATATGCGTCTTGCCGATGTTTATTTGATGGCAGCAGAAGCCGAGAATGCACTTGGAAACACAGCGAAAGCATGGACCTATATGGAACCCGTTCTTGCACGAGTACTTCCTTCTGCCAAGGTAATGGCACTCAAAACAAAGTACACAGCAAGTAAGAATGCGTTCTTTGAAGGCATTGTTGAGCAACGTGCTTTGGAGTTCGCAGGCGAGTCATTACGCAAGGCTGACCTCGTTAGATGGGGCATTATCGACAGCAAAATGGCTGAAGAAGTTGAGAAACTCAACGCACTTTCTAACCGCACCGGGCGTTATGCAGGCCTGCCTGATAAGGTTTATATCAATGCCACTACCGATGCAAATAACATCCAAGTCTATGGACTTAATAAGGGAGAAGATAATAACACCAAGATACAGGAACTGAAAAATGCCGGTTGGACATCTAAAAACTGGTTCGTAGATAATAAGACTGGCCTCAATCTTCTTACCGAAGACTACATCCAAGGCTTATATGTTGTCAAACCAAGCACCCATTGTCTATGGCCCATCTGGCAAACATTCATCAACAATAGCAATGGAATGCTCAATAATAATGGCATCTATGGCCAATTGTCTGACTAATAACAAGAAACAAAATGAAAACAAATCATATCATCACCACATGTTTGTTAGGCCTTTCTTTTGGCCTAACAGCCTGTGAAAGTCCTATGGAGGAGATTAAAAATATCATCTTCGATAGAGCATTTTCTCCTATAGATCTCGAAGCAAAAAACATCGGAGAAAGTAATGCAACCCTAAATTGGACAGCCTCATCAGGCGTGAAAAACTATCAGATTGAAGTCTATGCAGACGATAGTCTCACGTTTACTGGTAAGCCAACGCTTACCTTAAAAGTCAATAATCCAACGGTTAAGTTAGAGAATCTTGTATATGATACGAAATATTCTGCACGCGTAATGGCCCTTGATAGCGCTGATGTTTCACGCAATTCTAAGTGGAGTGAGGTTTATTTCCGCACCAGTGCACAACAGATTCTCACCTCATTCTCGCTTGAAGATGTTGGTGATAGAGATGTCGTTGCCCATTGGCCAGCAGGCGAAGAGGTTGATAACATCACAGTGTTTAACAAGACAACTGGCAATAAAGTAACTCAATACACACTGACAGAAAACGATAAAACTAATGGTCGTGCGCATGTAACAGGACTGCAACCCGAAACAGATTACACGCTCAAACTATATCGAAATGGCAAAGAACGCGGTTCAAAAAGCTTCAAAACCATTATTGATCTCTCGGGCGCAACTATCGTTCGCTCTACTGACAACTTTAGTGAGATGTTAGAAAATGCCACAGCTAATCAGGTATTTGCCTTGTATAATGGTACCTATAAGATTAGTGGTGGGTCTGGAGAAGATGGCGCAGGTAGTGCCGTTATCAATAAAGACATCGTCATTAAGGGTATATATCAGACTGCAAAGCCAAAGATTCAGGGACGCTTCCAATTGGAGAATGGAGCAGGATTGACATTAACCAACGTCATTGTTGATGGCACAAAGAATGCTTCTAACGACCAGTTCTTCAATTATAAGACGGCAACTAACTACAAGAAACTCGACATAAATAATTGTGAGTTCTATGGAGCGGTTTCGTCAGGCACAGTGATGAAGGGATTCTATTACATCAATGTAGGTGCTACTATCGAAGCCATCAATATTCAAAACTCATTCATCCACGACATCGTTTGTGATGGAGGCGACCTCTTTGACTGCCGAAAAGGCTATATAAAGAGCTTGAACATCAATAACAACGTTATCTATAATTGCGCTACTGAGCGTGATTTCATACGCTATGATGATGCTTCTAACAGCTTTGGCAACCCCATTCCGGAGATCAATATCACACAAAACACGATTGATAATTGTATGAATGACGCCAATGGTAAACGTATCCTCTATGTGCGGTTTAATGGAAAGAAAGGTGGTCAACGAATCAAAGTAGCCAACAATCTCATTACCAATACGAAGGCGGTATATACGAATCAGGCTACAACCTCTACGCCTGAATACCGCAACAACTATTATTTTAACTGCAATAATGCCAACATTTTTGCAGCAAGCGACAAAGATAATAGCCTCTATTGGAATGGAGATGTTTCTGGCAAGAATGGCGATAATCCCAACTATCAGAATCCAGCGAAAGGCCAGTTCACTGTGATGAACAAAGACATTAGCAAGTTGAAAGTGGGTGCACAGCGATAAAATCCGACACATTTCAAATCTAATTACATACAAAAGGCAGTCCATGCGAGGACTGCCTTTTTTTATTTCTCATGATGAATAGAATGTAAATGGGAAATAACGATAAGAGAATAAGAAAATATTTTCAGCCATTTTAATGCGTGAAACCATTCATTTTACTTCATCATTTGACGTATATCACGCCATAAAATGACACACTTTGCAAAACACCTCCTATGCTATTGATTACCAACAAGCTACATCTATATAACAAACCGAGCCTAACAAAACTTACAAATGCCCCTGCAATAGCCTACGCATAGGCCTTATCAAACCAACGCTTAGCTATAACTTTTTAACAAATTTGTGTAGAAAACTTCGATAAAAGCTTAAGAGAAACTACGTCTTTCCTACTTAACCTATAACACATAAAATACAACCAATCTTGCGAAATGACGAAAAAAAAATGATAAAGAAAGAATATCTATGAAATTATTTGTAATTTTGCAATGTCAAGATAACAATATAAAGTAAAATCCTATGATAATAACGATTGCACGACAATGCGGCTGTGGCGCGTTACACATTGGCGAACAGCTGTCTGCTTTCTATGGTATTCCATTCTATACCCGTAAGAATCTATTAGAGATGGTACGTCAAAAAGGAGTCTTAGAAGAGATGGATGACTTCTTTGAAGAGCGCCCAGTAGACGAACTTATGTTTGCAATCTCTCAGTTTGATGACGAACCTAAGGTTGCAAATTGTAAGGCGTTTGAGATTCTTTACGATTTAATTGGTTCGCAAGATTGTATTATCATCGGCCGATGTGGTAACTATATATTCAGAAATCGCAAGGATCTTGTCTCCATATTCCTAAAAGGTAGTCTTCAAGGTCGCATCTCTGCAATTGTAAAAGAGGAGCATATCAGTCATGAAGAAGCCAAACAATTTGTGCATGATTTGGATGAAAGCAGAGTGCGTTATCATAAGTATTACACAGGGATGAAATGGGGAGAAGCCAACGATTACGACCTATGTTTCGACAGTATACGCTTGGGTACGGAGAACTCTGCAGACTTTATAGAACAATATATACGTGAGATTAATCTAAAGTAAACGTGCAAAGATGAAGTTCATCAAACAATTTATCATCATCATCGCATTCACATTTATTGGAGAGCTTTTGCATTTTCTGATTCCATTGCCCATCCCTGCCAGCATCTACGGCATTGTGTTGCTCTTTATTGCGCTATTGATGAAATGGGTAAAAGTAAATGATGTGCGCGAAACAAGCATCTTTTTAATAGCTATTATGCCCGTGATGTTCATTCCGGCAGCGGTCGGTTTGATTGATTCTTGGGCTGAAATACGTTCAAATCTCCTGCAATACGTTGTTGTAACCACAGTGAGTACGTTCACAGTTATGGGCGCTGCGGGCTATGTTACACAACGAATCATTCGTAGAAATAAGAAAGAAAAGAAAGCAACAAAATAGGATAACAACAACAATATGCTAACAGATTCGATTTATTTCGGCGTATTAATCAGCCTTGGTTCATACGTAATAGGTATGTATCTCAGGAAAAAGACGGGATGGAGTTTTATGAATCCTCTACTGATTGCAATCATTTTAGTCATTGCCTGCTTGCTTTTGACCGGCGTAAGTTATGAAGATTATAACGTAGATTCAAACTGGTTGAGTTACCTTCTCACACCAGCAACAATATGTCTTGCCGTGCCATTGTATCAACAAGTGGAGCTTTTGAAGAAGAATTATAAGGCAATTATATCGGGTATTACGGCTGGAGTGGCGTCGAGTTTACTAACCGTTTTGCTCCTCGCCCTACTCTTTCGATTTGATCATGCCACGTATGCAACCTTCCTCCCTAAGTCCATAACGACTGCTATTGGCATGGGCGTTTCAGAGGAATTAGGTGGTTATGTATCGGTTACAGTGGTAGTAATCATTGTGTCAGGTGTATTGGGTAACATCTTCGCGGAGAAGTTTTTATCACTCCTTAAGATAGAGGAACCCATTGCAAAAGGTATCGCAATAGGAAGTGCTTCGCATGCAATTGGTACTGCAAAAGCTATGGAAATCGGAACCATTGAAGGCGCTACGAGCGGTCTTTCGATTGTTGTCAGCGGTATATTGACGGTAATTGGTGCCTCATTATTTGCATTAATCATGTAAATGTTACTTGACTTTTGGCATAAACAAGTTTGGATTGTTGACAATCCCCTTATTTATGATAGACTATCGACACACGTATTTTGAACACAAAGCTGTGCTATCATCAGCAACACTGACTTAGATTATATCATAAAGAGAAATTAGTTATACAAACAAAAGCACTCGGCGGACAACCGCCGAGTGCTTTTTTATGATGTAGTTAAATTGTGATAACTACCTATTTCTTATCTTTTTTCTGTTCTTCTACAGACTTTTTAGACTTAGTTGTAGGCTTTTTCGCCACCGGTTTCTTACTGGTTGACGGCTTCTTAGCCTTGGGTTCCTTCACTCCTTCTTTCTTATTTGCATCCTCTATCTTTTCTATTTTGGCCTGCAATCGAACGATTTCTTTATCCTTCATGGCCAATTCATCACCCTGATTCTTTATGGTTGTCAACAAACTCTCAAGTTCTTCATTTCCTATTTCGGCTGGATAGAGGTTATTGACACGAGTGATAAAGTCGCCCAAAATATTCATATAGTTGGTGAAAGCATCAAAAGGACTGCTGTAAATACCAAGATCTATGCCAATACGTGAAGGCTTTGTAGTCATAAATCTAAAGTTATTGCTGGCCTGAAGATAGTCCCAGTCTTGATTGATTCGTGCATCATTGGCAATTCTAACACGGTCGGCCACGCTATAAAGTTTATTGAAAGCTTCACGCTGCATAGGGTTCCCAAGCCATGAACTAACATCACGTTCTTCGTCAACCCAGCTTAAAGTGTCCGGAACACTTAATGTATCGACAGGTTTAAACGTACTACAGATTTCGGAAGGAGTAGAGAATGTAATATCCTTTTCCTTTGCACAAACAGGTAAAGCCTTAAAGAATTCGAGGATATTGCTGGACAAAGGTTGTGCAATTCCTAAGGCTGAAAGTTCCATAAAGATATTAATAACCTTCTCTTGCTCAGGCAATGACGCAATCTCATCAATGTAACGATCGGCAAACAATGGATATCCTGGCCAATCACGATTATTGAAACGCAAAGAAATATCATCGCTAAGTTGGATATCTCTCAGTAATAACTTCAACTGAGGAGCCATTGCACTGCTATAGATATAATGTGGAGACTTCCATCCTAAGACATGCTTTGCACCTTCAGTAAGCATACCTTTGAATCCCATTTGAGCTACTTGGAAGCCAATCTCATCGCTATAGATGAGTGAAGAGTTGCGAAGCACCTTCGGAGATTGGCCAAAATACTCTTTGATTTTAGTGCATTGCCGTTTTACTTCATCTGCAAAGCTTTCTTCGTTCACTAAAGAAGCAAGTCCATGTGAATAGGGTTCAGCCAAAAATTCCACACACCCCGTCTCGTTAAGCTCTTGTAATTTCTCCAACACTTGAGGGGCATGCATCTCTAATTGCTCCATACCCACACCGCTAAGTGAGAATGCTACCTTGAAATAATTACCGTTATTCTTAATCATTTCGAGTAGGGTGTTGAGTGCAGGCATATAGGAACGTTCTGCAATATCTGTTATACTATGCTCATTTTCATAGTCATCATAATAGTAATGGTCGGTTCCTATATCAAAGAAACGATAGCGTCTAAGATGTATAATCTGATGTATCTCGAAATATAAACAAATTGTTTTCATATTCTTTACTTGATGATTATTTGGTCAAACATTATATTATATAATTTATTTCCAGCCTAACGTACGCTCATAAAGCTCGTAAATCCATTGTCCTACCTTGTCCCATGTGATTTGATCGACCTCTTTTTTCCCTTCAACAGCAAGGTAATCGAAAAGACTTTCATTACAACAGATACTATAAATTGCATCAGCAAGTGCATGAATATCCCAGTAATCCATCTTTATACAATTGGTAAGAATCTCGGCACAACCACTCTGTTTCGAAATAATCGATGGCGTTCCACATTGCATTGCCTCAAGTGGTGAGATTCCAAAAGGCTCACTTACCGAAGGCATTACATAGACATCGGAATCTTTTAAGCATTCATAAACCTCCTTTCCTCGCATGAAACCAGGGAAATGGAAACGGTCTGCAATACCGCGTTCTGCTGCTAAATAAATCATCTGATCAAGCATATCACCTGATCCCGCCATACAAAAACGAATGTTTCGTGTGCGATGGAGCACCATGTTGGCAGCCTCAATGAAATACTCTGGGCCTTTCTGCATCGTGATACGCCCTAAGAATGTCACAACCTTCTCTTTTCCTCTATGGTCTGGACGAGGTATATCTTGCCATTCCTTCTTTAACGGATAAACGGCATTATGCACTGTAAACACCTTGCGAGGATCTTGATAATACTGATGAATTACAGTCTGACGTGTCAATTCACTGACACACATGATGCAGTCAGCATTATCCATTCCATCTTTCTCTATGCCGTAAACAGTGGGATTAACTTGGCCTCTACTGCGATCAAAATCAGTGGCATGAACATGTATACACAATGGTTTCCCAGTCACTTGCTTAGCATGTATGCCAGCAGGATAAGTCAACCAATCGTGTGCATGAATAATATCGAAGTCTAAAGTCCTGGCAACTACGCCTGCAATAACAGAGTAGTTATTAATCTCTTCATGCAGGTTTGAAGGATAACCTCCTGCAAAATCCATGCAGCCAAGGTCGTTAACATGCATATAATTGAAGTCACCATAGATGTGATCACGTAGTTGATAGTAGAGTTCAGGACTCATAACATGCCCTACTCTATCTTTAACATAATCGTAATTCACGTCACGCCATGCAATGGGAACACAATTCATTGCAAGAATGTTTGCCGGTGTTCGGTCTTCATCTCCAAATGGTTTGGGGAGACAAAGCGTAATTTCCGCATTACCATGTGCGTGCAAACCTTCTGTGATACCATAATTAGCCGTGGCTAAACCACCATAAACATGAGGGGGATATTCCCATCCAAACATCAAGATTTTCATTTTCTTTCCTCCCCAGAATTAAAGTTATAGCGTTCCAAGAGTTCGAGTGTACGCAGTATCTCGGCCACGTTCATAGCAAAAGAAATAGCTCCACGCCCATGGAAAGGCGGGTTGCCATCAAATAGTTCTGGAATAGTTCCGATGCAATGCTGGAACATTTCATCTTCATATCCAACCATTTGGCGTTCAACAAAGCTTTGCCTTGTGCGCTTATATAGTTTCAAACATGCTTCCATATAAAAGCCTCCAAGCCATGGCCAAGCAGTACCTTGATGATAGGCATAGTCTCTTTGCACCTGTGGACCAGTATAGATTGGGTTGTAACCACTACTCTTTGGAGATAGTGAACGCAAGCCTTTTGGGGTCAGAAGTTCACGGGTACACACATCAAGTACACTCTTCTTTTGCTCTTGAGACAATGGAGAATAATCGAGAGCTACGGCAAAAATCATGTTCGGTCGAACGCTATAATCTTGCGAACCACCATTAACATAGTCAAACAAATAGCCGTATTCATTATAGAAAACCTTACTAAATGATTGCTGACAACGCTCTGCTAACGTTTCCAAATGAGCTACTTCTTTATGGTTATTGTTTAATTCTGCCAAAGAAGAACAGAACTTTAATGCGTTATACCATAATGCATTGAACTCTACTATGTATCCCGTTCGAACAACAACAGGGCTGCCATTCACACTGGAGTTCATCCAAGTAACAGATTTTCCACGTCCATCAGTATATAGAAGTCCATTTTCCTTTACTTCCAAATTAGGATGCTTACCTTCTTCTATGAACTGAAGTACTTGCTTCATAAACTTTCCATAGCGCTTCAAACAAGCTTCAAGACCGACCTCTTTGGCATATTGCTGTAGACACCAGATAAGCCAAAGCAAGACATCGGGCTGCTCAATCTCAGTGATTTTCACACTAAGTGGCTTGCCTTCCATAAACTCTTTTATCCCTCGTTCAGCAGTTTTGATCACGAGTTCAAAGTATTCTTGCTCTTCAATGGATAATGTTAGCCCTGGCAATGCGATAAACATGTCACGCGCACGGCACTTAAACCACGGATAGCCTGCAAGGATATAACGATCATCATTCTTTTCATGAATGTGGAATTGGTGGGCAGCATTGACAAGACAATGAAAGAAATTATCACGCGGTGTGCGTTCTTCAACCTCCTCGTCAAAAAGCTTTTTTAATGTCGTTGTTTTGATTTCAGAAGTAGAAGCCGCAAAAACAATACTCTCACCTTTCTTTATATTCACTTCAAAATAACCAGGAACATAAAGGTCTTCGTTAGAAGCATAACCACGTTCTTGCTCTTTTGAATATTCAATTCCACGGTACCAATCGGGTTGGAAGATAAACTCGTTGGACTTACTTAATTGCAAAAAGAGTTCGGGATAACTCGGATACATTCGTGTTTTGATTCCATTATCAACCGATTGGAAGTCTCGGCTCGCAACAGAATTCTCGTGTGTAAACTCCCGAACGCTTCGAAAAGCCAAGAAAGGACGTAGTCGTAAGGTTGTATCTGAATGCGCATCGACCAACGTATAGCGTATAAGGATTCGATCTTCATAGTGTTGAAACACTATCTCTCGCTTCAAAATAACTCCGCCTACACGGTAAATAATTGTTGGAACCTTATCACAAACAAGCTCACGGATATACTTATGTCCATTAGGGCTATAGGTATCACCATGGTATTTGTGTAGACCAAGGTTAAATTCTGCTCCATGTTGCACGACAGTGACATCCAAAGAAGATAATAAAACATGGTTTTCGTCGTCGATTTCCGGCACGGGAACCACCAACAAACCATGATATTTCCTCGTATTGCAGTCCACAATCGTAGAACAAGCGTATGCACCTGAACGATTCGTTCGAAGCAACTCGCGTTGCAACGACTCTTGTAAGTTCGTCATCAATGCCTTTTCAAACTTTAGATAGCTCATAGTTCTGTACTAAGGTTTATTATGTTCTATATGCTTTGGTTAATGTAAAGAGTCAGCGTCTTCACTTGTTCTCAAAGTTAATCAATTTCAATAAATGCACCAATAAAATGCATATCTTTTTTAAAGAAAACTACTTTTAAATCAACAAATCGTATAATTTTGTCAAAAATGAGGATGACATTGAGAGTTTTTTATTATATTTGTAATCGCTAATAACAAAGATTGTAATTAATAATTAATGCAAGATGCTAAATCAAGATAACACAAGGAACGAGGTTATCAAGGCCCTCATACATCTATGGGGACCTATATCTGAAGACCAACAGAAGGCATTCCTCGACAATGTTCAAATTAAAAGAATCATAAAAGGCCAATATATATATAGGGATATAGATAATCCCAATTGTATGAAACTACTCATACATGGTAAGGTTAAGGTATCAAAGATGGGTATAGGCGGGCGTAATCAGATTATACGTATAGTCAAATCAATGGAGTTTTTCGGCTTCAGAGCCTACTTTGCAGACGAATCTTATACAACTGAGGCAATGGCATTGGAAGACTCTACCATTGCTTATATAGACATGTATATCATCATTCAGATGATGAAAGAAAACTTCAATATCAATCTTTTCTTTCTAAAGAACTTGTCAAAAGAGTTGGGACATTTCGCAAATCGCATTGTTAATCTAACCCAAAAGCATATCCGTGCACGATTAGCCGAAGCGCTTCTTCTATTGAAAGATAATTATGGATTAGAAGAAGACGGTTATACATTGAGCATATATCTTAGCCGTGAAGACTTGGCAAACCTCTCAAATATGACTACAAGCAATGCCATCCGAACGCTATCTGCCTTTGCTAATGAGAAACTTATAGCGATTGATGGACGTAAAATCAAATTCCTCAATAGCGAAGAACTTAAGAAAATTAATAAGATGGGATAACTTTTAATGACTAAAATATCAGCATCCTATATATAAATAAGGTGGAGGAGTCTTTTGAAATGATTTTTTAACTATGATGATAGGAATCTAAAAGCTCCTCAACCTGTTTTAATTTATCTTCCATTGGCAATGAGGCATCTATCCAATGGATATCAAACCCTCGCCTTTCCATACCTCTAAACCATGTCATTTGGCGTTTAGCAAACTGATGAATTGCTATTTCAAGGCTCGCAAACATAGTCTTATAATCCATCTTTCCCATGAGATATTCGGTCACAAACTTATACTCAAGACCATAATAAATAAGGTCTTCCACAGCAATACCACGCTCAAGTAGTCCTTTGATTTCATCTATCATACCTGATTCTAAGCGCTGTTTCAACCTATCAGTGATTTTCTTTCTCCGGGTATTTCGGTCTATATCAATTCCTATTATCAGCGACTTAATTGGAGGAAAGAGCCTATTCTCTGTTGGATTTTCAAGGTTATGACTTTCTATTTCGATAGCACGTATAGCACGTTGACACGAGTCTACATCCGTCTTATTATGCATTTTTGCTCCATTTTTCAACTTTAACTCCTCTAAGATTAAGGTTAACTCTTCAAGTGACTTACCTGAAAGTCTATCACGAAGCGCCTGATTTTGAGGTACAGGAGAAAGCTGATAACCTTTCAAAACAGATTCAACATAAAGTCCGGTTCCACCGCAAAGGATTGCTTGTTTGCCTCGCTTCACAATATCTGAATAAGCATTTAAGAAGTCTTCTTGATATCTAAAAAGGTTATATTTCGTACCAGCATTGCAGATATCTATTAAGTGGTATGGAATCTTTTGGCCATCGACAATATAGTCATCCAAATCTTTTCCTGTACCAATCGTCATATCACGATATACTTGTCTGCTATCGGCACTGATTATTTCTGCATCAAGACGAGCGGCAAGATGGGCTGCAAAATTCGTCTTTCCAGAAGCTGTTGGACCAACGATAGCAATTAAAGGATGTGAATCTGCAAGCATATTGTCATTAGATTTATTGTTCATAAAGACAAAGTTAATAAAAAAAATCCCTGTCAGCAAGCCGACAGGGATTATATTTCATCATTCTATTACGCTCTTATATGAGTGCAACAGTTAAATGACTCATTATTGTATTACTTCAATTCTGCGAAGAACTTGATTGTACGTACCATCTGAGAGGTGTAAGAGTTCTCGTTATCATACCAAGAAACAACTTGTACCTGATAGGTGTCATCATCGATTTTGCTAACCATTGTCTGTGTTGCATCGAACAAAGAACCAAAGCGCATACCGATGATATCAGAAGAAACAATCTGATCTTCATTGTAACCAAAGCTCTCGTTTGCAGCAGCCTTCATAGCAGCATTGATGCCTTCTACAGTAACATCTTTACCCTTTACAACAGCAACAAGGATAGTTGTTGAACCTGTTGGAGTTGGAACGCGCTGTGCTGAACCGATAAGTTTACCATTCAACTCAGGAATTACGAGACCGATAGCCTTAGCTGCACCTGTTGAGTTAGGCACAATGTTGCATGCACCAGCACGAGAACGGCGGAGATCACCCTTACGCTGAGGACCATCAAGAATCATTTGGTCACCTGTATAAGCGTGGATTGTTGACATAATACCACTCTGAATAGGAGCATAACCATTCAAAGCTGCAGCCATAGGAGCCAAGCAGTTTGTTGTACAAGAAGCTGCAGAGATAACTGTATCAGCTGGAGTCAGAGTCTTGTGGTTAGTATTGAATACGATAGTTGGAAGATCGTTACCAGCTGGAGCAGAAATAACAACCTTCTTTGCACCTGCCTTCAAGTGAGCAGAAGCCTTCTCTTTAGAAGTATAGAAACCTGTACATTCGAGAACAACATCTACATTGTTAGCAGCCCATGGGCAGTTAGCAGCGTCTTTCTCAGCAGAAATCTTAATCTCCTTCCCATCAACGATGATTGAGTCTTCAGTTGCTTCTACTGTGTGTTTGCCTTCACCATACTTGCCAGCAAAGCCACCCTGTGCTGTATCATACTTCAAAAGGTGAGCAAGCATCTTAGGACTTGTCAAGTCATTGATAGCAACAACCTCATAACCTTCTGCCTCAAACATCTGACGGAATGCGAGACGACCAATACGACCAAAGCCGTTAATAGCTACATTTACCATTTTTAATTTACTTTTTATAAAGGTTTATAAAACAATATTTTTATTTTTTATATCGCAACATTTCTCTTGTTACGATTGCAAAGATACAATATTTTTTTTATTTTTGCAGGCGCAAGTTATATTAAATATTATAAAAAATAGTGTCACTCCCTATATATCACGGATTAACAAGATTGTATCAGGGGGATTGCAAAGCCGATATGACAAAAGAACGGCATGCAATTTTAAAAACTAAACATTATCTTAAATATTACAGACATGGGTAAATTCATTCAAGAATTCAAAGACTTTGCGGTTAAAGGCAATGCAGTTGACATGGCAGTCGGTGTTATCATCGGCGGTGCTTTCGGTAAAATCGTTACTTCTATCGTTGATGATATCATCATGCCTCCTATTGGTTGGCTCATCGGTGGAGTGCAGTTCAGCGACCTAAAGATTCAATTGCCCGAGGTACAACTACCAGGTGTCGAGCACATGCAAAGCGTAACAATCAACTATGGAAACTTCTTGCAGAATGTTTTCAACTTTATCATTATTGCCTTCTGTGTGTTCTTGCTTGTAAAAGCCATTAACAAGTTGTCGCAAAAGAAGAAAGAAGAGCCTGCAGCTCCTGCCCCTGAGCCAGAACCAACAGCTGAAGAGAAGTTATTATCTGAAATTCGTGATTTGCTGAAAAACAAATAAGCAATCGTTAATTCTATAGGAAATAAAGGAAGTTTGAACGTGTTTTTCACGTCAAACTTCCTTTTTTCGTCTCTTGAAATATTGTTAAAGCAAACCCTCTTAAAGTCCAATCAGCATTCCACTCCTCTCTACATTTCGTTATTTTCTTCACAATATACGAGGTATTTCCATAATATTCAATATATAATAATGTAATGATTAAATACCAATTTTTAGTCTTTCATAAATCAATGAAATAGAAAAAGAAAGTGAGAAAAAATCAAAAAATCGGCTGTTAAAAGCAAAACATAAACAAAAACAAAGCTGAGTTGTAAACGAAATCAGTCATATTGCAACGCTATCCCTACTATTTCATGACGTATTCTGTACCATATCATCCCACAATATGGGCTATTTTACAATACCATTTGACGTGAAACAAGGTTTTATTCTACTACAAATTTGTCAATTCTTCCTTCTCTTTTTCGTAACCATTTGATATACAATATCTTTTGAAAGCCTTTAAAAACGAGTATTTTTTGAAAGAAACCAATCTCCGTTTCAAATACGCGAGTTATGAGAAGGATATTGTAAAGTTTTTTAGTGAAATAGCCTTAAGAATATAAAAGGGTAAAAAGAGAGGAATAAATAAAGCTGAGAAGAGAAATGATTTACACGCATATAAACTGCAAACGACCTCTCTTTATGCGCCTTTATTCTTCTATTTTTACCCTTTTAGAATTTTATCGTTTTATGGTTCCTTTACTCCCACTCGATTGTCGAAGGTGGTTTTGAGGATATGTCATAACAAACGCGATTAACTCCCTTTACCTTTCGGATAATTTCATTAGACACTTCAGCCATGAAATCATAAGGAAGGTGTGCCCAGTCTGCCGTCATAGCATCCATAGAAGTCACTGCACGCAGTGCTACAGGATGCTCATAAGTGCGTTCATCTCCCATCACTCCAACCGACCGAATGGTAGAAAGCAGTACGGTACCAGCTTGCCAAACATTGTCATAGAGAGTCGTTCCATCTGGCAATTTATAGTGATGCATCCTCTCAATATAGATGTCGTCAGCGTCTTGGAGGATGCGAACTTTCTCACGAGTAACGTCACCAAGGATACGAACGGCCAAGCCTGGACCTGGGAATGGATGGCGTTTTATGAGACGTTCTGGCATGCCTAACTCATAGCCTACACGTCGAACCTCGTCCTTAAATAGCCATTGCAAGGGTTCACAAAGCTTGAGTTTCATCTCTTCTGGAAGCCCACCTACATTGTGATGACTCTTGATTGTCATGCCCGTGATACTCAAACTTTCTATACGATCAGGATAGATTGTTCCCTGAGCCAACCATTTTGCATCGGTAATTTTCTTTGCTTCAGCATTGAAAACCTCAACAAAATCACGACCAATAATCTTGCGTTTCTGTTCAGGATCAGTCACTCCTTCTAAGTCTTTGAAGAATTTCTCACTGGCATCTACACCAATCACATGAAGACCAAGCCCCTCATAAGCTTCCATTACCTTAGAAAACTCGTTCTTACGAAGCATTCCATGATCTACAAAGATACAGGTGAGATGATCTCCAATGGCTTTATTGAGCAAGGTAGCACATACAGATGAGTCTACACCTCCTGACAAACCGAGGATTACTCTGTCGTTACCTAACTGTGCTTTTAACTCTGCAACAGTGCTCTCTACGAATGAAGCTGCACTCCATTCTTGTTTACTTTTACAAATGTCTACAACGAAATTACGCAGTAATTGCATACCTTGCAGTGAATGGAACACCTCTGGATGGAACTGAACACACCATACATTCTTGTCTTCATTGGCAAAAGCTGCATACTTAACATCGGAAGTTGAGCCCGTAATATAGAAATCTTTAGGAATCGAAGTAATCGTATCGCCATGACTCATCCATACTTGTGAGCCTTTCTCAAAGCCCTTAAAGATGCGGCAATTGCAATCAATCATCTCAAGATTTGCACGGCCATATTCGCGCGTTCCAGTCTGTTCAACGGTTCCTCCGCCAGCATAAGAGATGTATTGTGCTCCATAGCAGATACCCAAGACAGGGTATTTACCAACAAACTGGCTTAATTCCACCTTAAAAGCCTCCTCATCATGCACCGAATAAGGACTTCCGCTTAAGATTACACCAATGATATTTGGGTCGTCTTTTGGAAACTTGTTGTAAGGTAAAATCTCGCAGAAGGTATCCAGTTCACGCACACGTCGGCCAATCAGCTGTGTGGTTTGTGAACCGAAATCAAGAATTATTATCTTCTGTTGCATAGTAAATGGATATTATTTGTGATATTTCTTATCAATCAATCAGCTGCTGAGCAAAGGCTTCTGCCTGGTCAAGCGTGTCAAGTTTTCCCACATCCATCAGTTTAAGATCAGGCTTTACATACCCTTTAATGGCTACTTTATCACAATTTTGCAAGTAGAAATCCATGATGGGAAAACGTTCAGGATAGTCGTTCATCAAGGGAAAGAGTTGTGGAGAAAATGTGTGAATACCAGAGAAAGCATACATTTTATAATGCTTCTCCAAGTCATCTACTGACGCCTTTTGTATTTCTTTATAAGGACTTTTCACCTGTCCTGTCTCTATATTTACCCATCCTACGAGGCGCATTTCCTGGTTAAACAGCAGATAGCGCTTGGTTTCTCTCCAACTGACAAGCAACACTGCACCAGCCATTTCGTGGGGAACTCCACAAGAAAGGCACATTATTTTTCGGTCTGATGTATAGAATTTCTTAAGGTCAACATTACTTAATATGTCGACATTATGAATCAAAATGGGTTCATTTTTGGTAAAAAGAGAGTAGGCAAACTTTATTCCTCCGCCAGTTTCGAGTAAGCCATTAGTTTCTTCACTGATACGAATATCAAGATGAAAATTATCATTTTCCCTTAGATAGTCAATGATTTGGTCGGCAAAATGATGCACATTGATGACTATTCTCTCAAAACCTGCCACCTTTAATCTTAGGATTACACGCTTGAGCAGTGGCTCTCCTCCCACCCTTACCAATGCTTTTGGCATACTATCGGTAAGTGGTTTCAGGCGAGTTCCCATTCCTGCGGCGAATATCATTGCTTGCATCATGCTGAATTTTATGTCTACAAATTTAGTGATTTCTATTGAATCACCCAAATTTATTTATCTTGTTTACTCGTTATTTGTTTGCTTCGAACACCTGTTCAATACCTTGTTCACGATGACAAACAATCACTTTGACTCCAAATTTATCGTGAAGGTGCTCGGCAAGATGCTGCGCACTATACACAGATCGATGCTGGCCACCAGTACATCCAAATGAAAACATCAAACTCGTAAAGCCTCGTTGTATATAGCGAGCTACGTGATGATCGGCTAACTTGTAAACACTTTCAAGGAAAGTAAGTATTTCTCCGTCATCTTCAAGAAAGCGAATGACTGGTTCATCCAATCCCGTCAGTTTCTTATAAGGCTCATATCGCCCGGGATTATGTGTACTTCGACAGTCGAAAACATATCCACCACCATTACCAGAAGGGTCTTCTGGAATTCCTTTTCGATAAGAAAAGCTATATATTCTAAGCACCAAGGGCCCCTTATCATCATATTTTGAGAACGTCGCCGGACCGTCTTGAGGATGTGATTCATACACATTATTATCACTAATCTTAAAGCCATCAGAACGTGTCATGACGGGTTTTTCAACCTGAGCGAACTGGGGAAGTTCTGTCAATCGTTGCAACATGTTCATCAAATAAGGGTAAGGGAACGTCTCTTGTGGCATCTTTAACAACTCCCGAAGATTATCAATTGCAGGAGGAATAGAGTCAATGAAGTGTTTCTTTCGTTCGAAATAGCCCCGAAAACCGTATGCTCCGAGCACCTGAAGTAAGCGGAACAACACGAATAAACTCAATCGATTGACAAAATGGCGCACACTGGGTACTTCTACATATTGCTGCAAAGCATCATAGTATTCATACGTTAATGTGCGGCGAAGTTTAAAGGAATATTTCGCAGAAGCTTGCCAAAGAAATGATGCAAGGTCATAATAGAAAGGCCCCTTCCGCCCACCCTGAAAGTCAATGAAATAGGGATTACCCTCTTGATCAAGCATAACATTACGCGCTTGGAAGTCACGATAGAGGAAGCAATCAGACGTTTCAGACGTCAAATCTTGGGCAAACATGTGAAAGTTTGCTTCAAGTTTCAACTCATGAAAGTCAAGTCCAGTGGCTTTTAAGAAGCAATATTTGAAATAATTGAGATCGAAGAGCACACTCTCTTCATCAAATTCAGGCTGTGGATAGCAGTTTTTCCAATCAAGACCACGCGCTCCACGTATTTGAAAATTTGGCAAAGCACGAATAGTTTTAATGAGCAACTGCTGCTCATTTTGATTGTAACGACCTCCTGCTTCGCGTCCCCCGCGAATGGCATCGAATAAAGATGTATGCCCCAAATCGGTCTGTAAGTAACACAATTCATCTTCACTCACGGCCAAGATATGTGGAACCGGTAATTGACGTAACTGAAAATGGCGATCCAAATAAATGAAAGCATGGTTTTCATCACGGCTCGTTCCAATCACACCAACAACACTTTCTCCATCTTTTCCTATGAAACGATAGTATTGTCTGTTACTTCCTGCACCAGGAATCTTCTCTATTTCTGCAGGTTCTTCACCCTTATATTGTATATAAAGTGCGGTTAATTTCTCCATGACTATTTGAATCTATCTTTGTTTTTCCGATTATTTTCCCATTGCACTATTAGTGCATCAACAAGCAAAATAATCATCATGATACCCAAAGACATAAAAAACGACTTTGTAATATATAGCAGAAGGCAAGCCACAAAGGCTAATAACCCAACATGTTTCCAATCAAATTTTACTTTCATCTTGCAAAGATAGGAATAAAGGTATAAACATCAAAGCGAATAACTAAAAAAATCGGATGTCATCACGACAACCGATTTTCAAAAACAAACTACTTAAAAACTAATCTACTAAAACAAATCAAAAAATATCATTTTCGGCACATTGTCCGATGATTTTATATTTCTGTTTACGACAAAGATAGGAAAAATCCGAATAGACTCAAAGGGAAAATAGTCTTTTTTTATTTTTATTAACCTACGAACGCCAAATCATTAGAATCTCATTTGATAGAAATTACCGTTCAATATGCCTGAAAACGTTTTATAAAGTGGGTGTAATTATATGGTAAAACCATAGAAAACAAAAAACCGGTTCACTCGCTTTACGAATGAACCGGTTATATTTTTTGTGTACTTTCAGCTTCTACGATGATGAAGCTAAATACACTTTAAGAATTCAAATGAATTACATCATACCACCCATACCTGGTTGTGCCATAGGCATTGCAGGTGCTTGAGGTTCTGGTTTGTCTGTAATCAAGCATTCTGTTGTTAGGAACAATCCTGCAATAGAAGCTGCATTTTCAAGTGCAACACGTGCAACCTTGGCAGGATCAATAATACCTGCCTTTCTCAAATCTTCGAATTCATCGGTCCGTGCATTATATCCGAAGTCGCCTTTTCCTTCAGCAACCTTGTTCACTACAACCGAACCTTCACCTCCGGCGTTAGCAACAATCTGACGAAGTGGCTCTTCGATAGCACGCTCTACAATCTTAATACCTGTTTGTTCATCGGCATTATCGCCTTTAAGACCCTTCAAAGCTTCGAGTGCTCGGATATAAGTTGTACCACCACCAGCAACAACTCCTTCTTCCATTGCAGCGCGAGTAGCACATAAAGCATCGTCAACACGATCTTTCTTCTCTTTCATTTCAACCTCTGAGTTAGCACCAACATAGAGGACAGCTACGCCACCTGCCAACTTCGCAAGACGCTCTTGGAGTTTCTCTTTGTCGTAAGAACTCTTTGTGTTTGCAATCTCATTTTTAATTTGAGCCACACGTTCTGCGATGTTTTCTTTTGTACCTCCGCCGTCAACGATAGTCGTATTATCTTTTGAAACAGTGACTTTCTTTGCAGAACCACACATCTCAAGTGTTGCTTGTTCAAGCTTCAAGCCCTTCTCTTCACTAATAACTACACCACCTGTTAATACGGCAATGTCTTCCAACATGGCTTTACGTCTGTCGCCAAATCCAGGAGCTTTGACTGCACATATCTTCAAACCACCACGTAAACGGTTTACAACCAAAGTGGTAAGTGCCTCAGAATCTACATCCTCTGCAATAACCATTAATGGACGACCAGACTCTGCTGCGGGCTGAAGTATAGGCAAAAAGTCTTTCAAATTGCTAATCTTCTTGTCGTAAATAAGGATATATGGGTTATCCATTACACATTCCATCTTATCGGCATCTGTTACGAAATAGCCACTCAAATAACCGCGATCGAATTGCATTCCTTCTACAACACCGATGCTGGTCTCACGAGTTTTGCTCTCCTCGATAGTGATAACACCATCCTTTGAGACTTTACGCATCGCATCAGCAAGCAGCTTTCCAATCTCAGGATCATTGTTTGCAGAAACCGTAGCAACTTGTTCTATCTTGTCATAGTTGTCACCTACGAGTTCAGCATGCTCCTTAATATAGTCTACAACAGCCTTTACTGCCTTATCAATACCGCGTTTCAAATCCATAGGATTAGCGCCAGCAGTTACATTTTTCAATCCTTCTGTAGCAATAGATTGGGTTAAGATTGTTGCAGTTGTTGTTCCATCACCAGCATCATCGCCTGTCTTGCTGGCAACACTCTTAACAAGTTGTGCACCAGTATTCTCGAAACGATCCTCAAGTTCAACCTCTTTAGCAACGGTTACACCGTCTTTCGTGATTTGAGGAGCACCAAATTTCTTCTCAATAACAACGTTACGACCTTTAGGACCCAATGTAACCTTCACTGCATCTGCCAATTGATCAACGCCTCTTTTCAAGAGTTCGCGTGCTTCAACATTATATTTTATCTCTTTTGCCATAATATTTTCTGTCTAAAAATCTTTGATTTTGAATTATAATTTTTATGATTTCGCAAATTATCCAACTACTGCCAACACATCACTTTGACGCATAATCAGATACTTTTCACCTTCATATTCCAATTCGGTTCCGGCGTATTTGCCATAGAGAACGACATCATTCTCTTTCAGAACCATAGCTTCATCCTTTGTACCTTGACCTACTGCGACTACCTTTCCACGTTGAGGTTTCTCCTTTGCTGTGTCAGGAATGATGATTCCGCCTACTTTTTCTTCAGCTGGTGCAGGTACAACCAGCACTCTGTCTGCTAATGGTTTAATGTTCATAATCATTATATATTTAATATTTCTATTTTATTTTGACAACCGATGTTATGCTAAAAACGTGCCAATAAAAATGATATGACAAATTTGTCAGTATGATGTGACACTACTGACAAACTCATTAAAGGAGTCACTTTGTCTTTATATACTTCTTATTCTGATATTTTCTGCTACGCTAAATAATAGTAGCCTTGATATCAAAGTTATCATTTAACGTTGATTTTCAGTGAATATTCTTGTTCAAACAAAATCAAAAGTCTTATAGAAAACTCTTGAATTTGTTTGAGAATAATACTCCTTATTTAATGAAAAATCATTTTTTCACCTCACATTTAGACAAATCTTCGGCAATGATTTCAGCCATTTTTGCAGCTCCTTCAGCTGTTGGATGAATGCCATCAGCCTGCATTAACTCGCCATATGGTGCATATTTTGTGTGCAAATCAATGATTTTACAATGTCGCTTGCGTGCAACCTTACGTATAATCGGCATAATCGCGTTTACAATCACCGAGTCATTAATATTCCAAGTGGGTTTGAATGCAGGAATAGGTGTGGCAAGATATACCTTTGGATGGGCTGGAAGAGCCTGCAAAGTGTCAACCATTGCCAACAAATCTCGTTCAAAGCCGTCATTAAAGCGCCAGTTTTCAGGCTTTGAATCATTTGTTCCGAGCTTTAATACTACTATATTAGGATTGAAAGCCAGTGCATCTCGCCACGCCAACTCATTGACATAGGGCAAATCTCCACGTCGAAGTAGAGTACGTGCCGACACTCCAAAGTTTCTTACCGCAAAGCCTTTGCCAAGCCGTTTCTGCAACATCGCGGGATAACCTTTTTCACTTGCCAGGTCAATTCCAGCTCCATCTGTAATACTATTGCCTATACACGCCACGCGAATAGATTGTGGAGTCGCAATCGGTTGATGGTTTTCAAGCCATGAATTGACATCATCAATCAGCTGCTTTCGACAAGCCTCATCCGCCAACAAACCTAAATCGTGCCCACCCTTAGGATAAATAAAGAGCGAACAATTATTGCCGTTGCCTCGCATTTCAGTATAATAAGCCACACCATTCTGTACTGGATTGACAACAACATCATCGTTTGTCAGAAACAAAGCAGCTTCGGGGGTGAGATGACGTCTCACAAATGATGCGACAAAGCCAGTCTCATCAACTGACAGAACAGCGTCTTTCGAAGGCAAAGCGACATCTGCCAATAAACCATTTCTTTTCAAATCAATTCCTGAAATTACAGGATTGAATAACAAACTAAAGTTGGGTCGCTCTGCAAACGGAGCCTTACAGGACACCATAGCAGCGACATATCCGCCAACTCCAAAGCCCATTATACCTATATCATAAGGGTTAAGATGCCAGCAAGAAGCACTATCACGCAACAGCTTTATAGTCTCTTCGGCCTTTGTTGTCAATTGAAACGCGTTACGACCAGACAACTTATCTTTCAAAACAAAGAAGGAAACGCCTTGTTTGAAGAATGACTTCTTCAACGCATTGAGCAGTGAAGATTGACACGTTTGTTCTTGATTGTCATAACACAACGCTACAATTACCCGTCCATGTGACTGATGAACAAGATCCCCTTCTAAGTTTTTGTTTATAATTTTGTGATGCATAACCTGCTTTTTAGCCTTGTTATGTTGGGCATAGAGGGGGATTACAGACAGCGACAACGCTAAGACAAACAGATACTTAATAATCGATTTCATTTTTATTGCTATTAGAATATCACCCACAAAGATAAAGATTTTTATTTAGATTCAATGGACTTAATTCATAGAAAAATATTCATCAGTTTGTAAACTGAGGCAAAAGGTTGCATCATTAGACTCACTTTACACGATAAAATGACGCATTTTAGGCGGTAAAACAATACAAATCAGAACACATCATGAAGGCTAACATAATAAAGAATATCCGATTTTATCAAGTAATCCAACATTCCATCCAATATCATTGAAAATAAAACAACTTGTGACTATCTAAGAAATCAAAAAAGAAGGCTGATATCTTCCCAAATATTTTCAAAGGAAAAAGCAAGTTAAAAAAGACCTTACAAACCCATAAAACTAAATTATTTTTTTTATCTTTGCATCTATATATATAATAATGTGTTGTAAGAGATTCTCAGCAACCACGCAAATGACAAATGAAAACAACACATATTAACTACGGATTGATAAATAACAAGCAAATTAGAATAAACGTATGAAAGATTTCTTCAAGAATGTTCTCGCCACAATGTTGGGCATTTTTCTCTTTGGATGTGTAATAAGTATCATTGGATTCCTTTGTCTCATTGGACTAATTGCAACTTCATCAACAACCACAAAGATTGATAAGAATTCGGTTTTAGTGCTGAAACTTGATGGCAATATGACTGAACAGAACGAAGAAAATGTGATGAACAGCTTGCAAGGAGTGTCGACTTTGAGCTTTGAAGGCACAATGAATGCCATTAAAAAAGCCAAGGAAAACGACAAGGTTGCAGGCATTTATCTCGAAGCCGGGCAATTCGGCGCAGACTTAGCTCAAGCAGAAGAAATTGAGAAAGCACTGCAAGATTTCCGTAAATCGGGGAAATGGATTATTGCTTATGGTGAAGATTACAGCACACTTAGCTACTACTTAGCCTCTGCAGCGAATAAAATCTATATGAATAAGCAAGGAGGTGTTGAGTGGGCCGGTATCGGAGGAGAGAAGGTTTACTATAAGAATGCGTTGGCAAAATTTGGCATTAAGTTTATCACTACAAAGGTAGGTAAATACAAAAGTGCCGTAGAACAGATGACCGCTGATAGCATAAGTGATGCTGATCGCGAACAAACGCAACGCTATCTTGATGGCTGGTGGAACACGATTCTTACGACAGTAGCGCAAAATCGGCATTTAAACAAGGATAGCCTCAACGCATACGCCGACCGCGTTATCAGCTTAGAACCGGCTGAAAACATATTGAAATATAAGATGGTCGATGGACTTATCTACAACGATGATATCTCGGGAGTTGTCAAAAAGCAATTAGGCATTGATCAAGATGACGATATCAACAAGATAACTGTTGATGATTTGAACGACGATGAAGATCAAGTTTCAGGCAAACACATTGCAGTTTATTATGCGTATGGAGACATTGTTGACAAAGCTTCGCCTCAAAGCATCTTCCAAGATGCACGCCAAATTGTAGGAAATGACATGTGTAAGGACCTAAAAGACCTTGCTGATGACGATGATGTGGAAGCCGTTGTAATCAGAGTAAATTCAGGTGGTGGCTCAGCTTATGCATCTGAGCAGATATGGCACCAGATAAGTGAGCTCAGGAAGGTTAAACCTGTCGTTGTTTCGATGGGCGGTGCAGCTGCTTCTGGTGGATATTACCTCAGCTGTAATGCCGATTGGATTGTTGCCGACCCTACAACCATCACTGGAAGCATAGGAATCTTTGGTTTATTCCCTGATTGGAGCGAACTACTTACCAAGAAACTTGGAATCAAATACGCTGAGGTGAAAACCAATCGCAATGCCGTTTTCGGTGCATCAGGTCATCCATTTACTCCCGAACAGCTTTCATTGCTACAGCGAAATATAAACAGAGGCTATATGCTTTTCAAAAAACGAGTTGCTGAAGGACGTCAGCTGCCAATGGATCTGGTAGAGAAAATTGCGCAGGGTCGCGTGTGGTTAGGACAAGATGCCATAAAGTTGAAACTCATAGATCAGCTTGGTGGCTTAGACGATGCTATCGAAAAAGCTGCAAAATTGGCTAATCTCACAGACTATAAAACAGCTTCTTATCCATCACAATTAAGCAGTTGGGAGCAGCTAATTGGCAGTTATACAGGAAGCGATGACCTGCTTGACAGTAAGATGCAAAGCTATTTGGGTGAATTCTACGAGCCATTCAAGATTATGAATGACATTAAAACCATTGATAAAGTACAGGCACGCATGCCTTATATCATCAAAATTAAATAGGAGATGAGAACAGAAGGTGACTTCATACATATAAATGAATGGTTGATTCCATTGAGTTGGCTTTATGGAATAGGAGTCGGCTTTCGTAATCAACTATTCAATATTGGGCTGTTAAAGCAACATGACTATGACATTCCCATCATTTCGGTGGGCAATATCACTGTTGGCGGTGCAGGAAAGACCCCTCATGTGGAATATTTAATTCGTTTGTTGAAAGACAAAGTAAAAGTGGCTGTGCTTTCACGTGGCTATAAACGCAAGACTCATGGTTATGTTTTAGCCAACGATAGTTCGACAGTGACTGACATTGGAGATGAACCTTACCAGATGAAACAGAAGTATCAAGACGTACACATCGCCGTAGATAAGAAACGTGTTGACGGGATTGCCCATATCACGGGTGATGCAGAGACTAATGATACCGATGTGATTTTGTTAGATGATGCTTTCCAACATCGTTATGTTAAACCAGGAATTAATATCCTTCTTGTAGACTATCATCGGTTAATCATCTATGATAAGCTGCTTCCGGCTGGGCGATTACGTGAGCCTCAATCGGGAAAGAATCGTGCAGACATAGTAATCATTACGAAATGTCCTAAAGATTTGAAGCCCATGGAGTTTAGAGTACTCACAAAAGCCATGAATCTCTATCCATATCAGAGTTTGTATTTCACCACGATTGAATATGAATCACTGACTCCCCTCTTTGCAAAAGAGAAGTCTACGATAGAAAAAAAGGCCTTAGAAGACAAGCATGTTATGCTAATTACTGGGATAGCTTCGCCCAAACAAATTATCATCGACTTGAAACCACATGTGAAAGAGATGACAACATTGACCTTTTCAGATCATCATCAGTTTAAGAGCAAAGACATCATGAAGATTAACGAGACTTTCAATGCTATCAAAGGAGAAAAGATTATCGTTACAACGGAAAAAGATGCTACGCGACTTGAGCAGCTCGAAGGACTCAGTGAAGAGGTGAAACAAAATCTATATGTACTTCCAATTAAGGTGAAGTTCATGATCAACCAAGAAGAAGAATTTAATGATAAAATTATAGACTATGTACGAAAGAATTCAAGAAACAGCATCCTGGTTAAAGGAAAGGATGGTCACAAGTCCAAAGACAGCCATAATTCTGGGAACAGGCCTCGGACAATTAGCTTCAGAGATAACTGAAAGTTATGAATTCCCATATAGTGAAATACCCAACTTTCCTGTGTCTACCGTTGAAGGTCATGCCGGAAAACTAATCTTTGGAAAGTTAGGAGGTAAAGATATCATGGCTATGGAAGGTCGTTTCCATTACTATGAAGGCTATAACATGAAGGAAGTTACATTCCCGGAACGCGTCATGTACGAGCTGGGAATAGAGACGTTGTTTGTTAGTAATGCATCAGGAGGCATGAATCCAGAATTTAAGATTGGTGATCTAATGGTTATAAAAGACCATATCAACTTCTTCCCAGAGCATCCGTTGCATGGAAGGAACTTTCCAACGGGTCCGCGCTTCCCAGATATGCACGAGGCCTATGACCATCAACTCATTGCGTTAGCTGATGAAATTGGTAAGGAAAAAGGAATTCGATTAATGCATGGAGTCTATATGGGAGTACAAGGACCAACGTTTGAAACACCGGCAGAATATCGCATGTATCACCTTATGGGGGCTGATGCTGTCGGCATGAGTACCGTTCCAGAGGTAATCGTTGCACGCCATTGTGGCATAAAAGTATTTGGAATCAGCATCATTACTGACTTAGGAGGTTTCGATGTTCCAGTTGAAGTGAGTCATGAAGAAGTGCAGAAAGCAGCTAATGAAGCCCAACCAAAGATGACAGAAATTATGCGCGAGATGATTCGTCGCTCATAAAAAGAAAGATAATAGGATGACAGAAATATCAAAACTTGGTGAGTTTGGACTTATCGAAAGACTCACCAAAGACATTAAAATAAAAAACAAAAGTACTCGTTATGGCGTAGGAGACGACTGTGCCGTTATGAGTTATCCCAATAGCGAGGTGCTTATCACGACAGATATGCTAATGGAAGGCATTCATTTTGACCTCACTTATACAGACATGCGCACGTTAGGTTACAAAGCGGCAATGGTCAATATCAGTGATGTTTTCGCAATGAATGGAAGACCACATCAGCTTATTGTCAGTATTGCATTAGGCAAAAGATTCAGTATAGAAGACATAGATGACTTCTATACAGGAATGAAAGAAGCTTGTAGCAAATGGGATATTGATATAGTAGGTGGTGATACTACATCCTCAAGAACAGGCTTAGCTATTAGTATAACTTGTGTGGGTGATGCGCCAAAAGAACAGATAACCTACCGTAATGGGGCTAAGGAAACAGACTTAATCTGTGTGACTGGTGACCTTGGTGCGGCTTATATGGGCTTGCAAATCCTTGAGCGTGAGAAAGCAGTTTACTATTCTCAGATTGACGATTACAATAAAAAAGTACGTGAGGCTCAAACAAACCATGATGAAGCCAAGCTCAAAATATTACGTGAGCAACGACAATCTGTAGAGGATTTTCAACCAGACTTTGCAGGAAAGGAATATCTACTTGATCGCCAACTAAAACCAGAAGCGCGCGGAGATATCATAGAAAAGTTACGCGAAGCAAATATTAAACCCACTGCAATGATGGATATTTCGGATGGATTGAGTAGCGAATTACTACACATCTGTAAACAAAGTAAATGTGGATGCCGTATATATGAAAAAGAGATTCCTATCGATTATCAAACAGCTGTCACTGCAGAACAATTCAATATGAATCTAACAACTTGTGCACTCAATGGCGGAGAAGACTATGAACTACTCTTTACAGTTCCTATCGGGGACCATGAGAAAATCAAAAATATAGAGGGTGTTCGTCAGATAGGCTATATAACAAAGCAAAATCTCGGCTGTATGCTTGTTACACGAGACAACAATGAGTTTGAACTTCAGGCACAAGGCTGGAATCCACTTCGCGATGAAAAGTAAATAACAACGGCTTGGATATAAAGAAAATACAATGATTTTATGGGTAATAATCCCGCATGTAGTTATGTTAATAAATACAAACTGCAAGTATTTTCTTTATATCCACTGCTTGTTTTCGATAAATATTTCCTACCTTTGCACGCGCAAATAAGCGACATGGTGCCATAGCTCAGTTGGTAGAGCAAAGGACTGAAAATCCTTGTGTCCCCGGTTCGATTCCTGGTGGTACCACATATTAAGCAGTCAGAGATGACTGCTTTCTTTGTTTTTACACCCCTTATATAACACAACAGGAGAGCAAAGAACAACTATCCTTACTCTCCTATCCCCGAAGATAACCATGGCTCATTAGCCAACTGCTTATCTATTATTCACTATATTGGACTTTAAATTTGTTCTCCGGCATACTCCATTCGTTTTCCTAAGACCGTACAGACAATCATCTGAATATCTTTTATGAATGAATAATGATGAAGATAATAGCGGTTAAGCCGAACTTTATCGGGATAAATTACATTATCATTATATTCTTGCACTGTTGTAATACCCATTGGGAGTCCGCTTCTCCCTTTTTGTAATGCTTCATCAACAGCTTCCAAAATATCCTCTTCATCGCGATATTTCAAACTGGCAGGGCCTGTAATACCTGGGCGTAAGAGCAAAACCTCGCGGTCTTCACCCTGCAATTGGTCTGCATAGCCCGGCACATCTGGCCGTGGACCAACAAAACTCATATCGCCCTTCAACACATTCCACAATTCAGGCAACTCATCAAGTTTATATCTCCGGAGTTTTTCTCCTAATAGTGTAATTCGACTTTGTTCTTGAGAAGCAATAGAAGATGCTTCAGAATTGCGACTTGCAACAGATGCTTCAGCTTTTACAGTCATTGTCCTGAACTTGTAAACCGTGAATATCCTACCATAACGACCAACGCGTTGCTGACAGAATAATATAGGCCCAGGCATCTTCCATTTGATAAGTAAGGCCACTATCAATAGGACTGGACTAAGAACGATTAGCCCGACAAGAGATACAACCTTATCAAAAACAAATTTAAGCATCATGATTTCGGTAGATATTCCACTAAATAATCGCCGTTACGTAGTACTTTTATTATTCTAATATCATTAACAGCTTGGGCAGATTTCATGCTGGCAACATTATTTGGAGCAATAGAACCAAACATACGCAGATGTAGATGTCGAACTATCTTCGTGGCCTCTATTCCCATTAAGCGATTAATTCCCTGCCTACGATGTGCATAATCGGTCATATATCCACGATAACATTTCCCCCAAAAGAAACAACGCAGAAAGAAATATCCTATGATTCCCCCATTATCATCAATGACAAGATAAGCTAAAAAGGCCTTATTCCTTACCAAGGAATGCAAAGTTTTCACATCAAAGGCATGAGGACGAAAATAAATAAATGCATCTTCGGGCTGTCGTTTGAAGAATTGAGCCAATGCTTCTATGCGCTCTACAGTCAATGGTACAATGTTTCCCGCTATCACTACTGGTAATTTATGAGCATATCGCAGCACGAAAAGCCATGCATTGACAAGCTCAAATATTGTCCATATCCATGAACAATGTGCACGCAAAAAATGGGCAAGATTATATAACATGGAGAGAATAAAATAATGAACAAAGTATTATATGCATCTTATTAATCTTTCTTATCTGCTCTATATAGCCCTTTCTTCAAGATTTCTTTAAAATAATCATTCACATAATAGATAGCCAGAGGTAGGAGAACACCAAAAGAAGCATATACGGGACTATATCCTATATGATTAGCTATTACGGGGAATTCCGCAAGATGTGCGATTGGCAAAGACTCTGTATATATAATAATCAAATCAACAATTTTGAAAACAAGAAAATGAAGACCTAATATCACAAGGGTATGGTTCCCTACATAATATAAGAAATTACGCATAAATTCAATTCTTTCTAACAGCTGAGATAGTTTAAGAGTAAGTATGGTACCAGCTATTGAAGTCAAGTAAAAAATAGGCATCAAACCTCCACCTGAAAAGAAATCTAAATAACAAGGGAACAGAAATCCACCTACAAAAACCAAAGAACACAATGCATATATATATTTTGTCGGTTGTATACTTCTCAACAGATAACCACTATACAAAAATGCTGAACTCCAAAACAGGTCTCGTGCTGTGATAAAATAAAAGCCCACAGGGGCATAATTGAAGAACATCGAACCAACAAACAAAAAGATAAAGATTGCAATTCTTACTCGTTTCGTTGCCTTCTTAACTATAAACATAATACCACTGATAAACAGAGTTGCAAAGAAGAGATCTTTTATAAACCAGAAACCACCTAACAACTGTGGTATACCATCCATTTTCACTATATTGTAAAATACATTTCTAAAGAGTTCTCCCATTGTAAAGGGATGGGATACGACCCCATTAAATCCAAACTGATTATTATACAGATTGATGCTATAAAATACATTATGTAAGAGGATAAAAGGTAGGCACCACTTAATAAATGGAAGATATATACCTTTAATCTTTCTAATGATAAATATCCATAGCTTGTCTATTTCATTTTGTGGACTGAAAAACAAACCTGAACAAATAAAGAAAAAAGGCATATGAAACAAATAAATTGTCTTACGCACAACCTCCGGACAGCCGGAATGACCTATAACCATGAGTATGATTGCTATGCCCTTTGCTATAGCTACGTAGTTTTTATGACTGATTTTACTCATAATAATACCTTAAAGAGGATAATAAAAAGCTGCTATTTTAATCCAAAGTTTGATACATCTTTATCAGTCCTTTCCATACATCTTTCTGCTCATATTTTGCTTGCACAATCTCTCTTGCATTACATCCCATTCTCAGACCTTCTTCCTTATGCTCCAGCATCCATTTCATCGTCATATACAAGGCCTCTGCATCATGTGGCCGGATAATCTTGCCATTCAAACCATCTTTGATAATTTCATTGCAACCATTGATATTGGTTACGATACTTGGTAATTCCATACAACCGGCCTGCAAGGGCACATTCGGAAATCCCTCCCTATAGCTGGGGAAAACCAGACAGTCTGCTTGTAACATATAAGGACGCACATCACTCTGCCAGCCGACAAAAGTCACTTGAGAAGAGTTCTTCAGATAATCCTTATCCGAAACGGCAATCGGGTCTCCTTTCTCAAAAGAGCCGACAAGCAATAAGCGAGCCTCGGGAAGCCGCTTCATAGCCGACACAAGTTCTGCTATTCCCTTATCCCGTACGATGCGGCCAACAAATATAAAAGTATAACTTTCATGTGGTATGCTTTCCTCCTTCTTGAAAAACTCGGTGTCAACTCCATTTATATTTCCATTGTATATCACCCGTAACGGCTTATGAGTAATACCATCAGCCTGCAAACAATGAAGTACGCCGTGCCCTTCGGGAATTACGTTTGTTGCACATAAACATGTAACTCGTTCCATCATCTTAAGAACAGAGCGCAATAACCCGGATGCACCTTGATAGCGTAACCCTGTAACTGTGTAGATGCGATGAGGAACTCGTGCAAAGAAGCCTGCTATCATAGACAGCAAACTACCTTTGGGAGTATTGGCATGCACACACCAAGGTTTTTCTTTACGGAACAACCTGTACAGAAACCACAAAGCTCTTATATCTTTTATTAAGCTTATCGGCCTTTCTAAAGGAGCATCAATAACCCGTATTCCCTCACGCTTCCCGACTTCCTCTAATACGCCTGTATCTTTTGCAACGCCAACAACTTCAAAATATTGATTTAAGTATTTCAGCTGACCTTTCAGCAGACCATCTAAAGAGATATCTGCTGTTGTTACTCTAAATAACTTTTTTCTACAGGTATTTTCCAATGTTCTTGTATGTTATAAAAATCATGATATACCGACAACACGCTTATACATTCTTTCGTAAGCCATTATCATCTTGTCAACATCAAATTGTTTTGCCCTCTCATAACAAGCATCTGCTACTTGCTGATAATATTGGCTATCCTTACTCAAATGTTCAATCTCGGCAGCTAACCGATGAGCATCCCCGTGTTCAAAAAGAATACCATAGCCTTCTGTCACTTCTCTTAAACCATTCACCTTACTTGCGATAAAAGGCTTATGTGCACTCATACCTTCAATATTCGACAATGATAATCCTTCCCAATGGCTCGACATCACAATCATATCCGCAGCTCTGAGCACATTCGGTATGTCCGTTCGTAAGCCCAGAAATCTCACTCTGCCACCAATACCAAGTGTATCAGCCAAATGCTTTACAATATTTTGGCGTACGCCAATACCTGCAAACCAGACTTCAAACTCATTCCTATCCAATAAACTCAAAGCCTTAACGACAGTATCTTGATCCTTTGCCTCTCTAAACCCTGCAACCATCAAAATCGCCTTTCTATGCGCTTTCAAAGACAACAATTCTGCATCGGGAGCTGCCTCACTGATACTCTTTACATCTATACCATTATTAATCGTAGAGATACGATGATATCGATCAGAAGATTTATCTAACCATCCACCCCCGATATACTCCCGTAACTTCTTTTCTGCAACTTTACTGATACAGGCCACATGAGCATATTGTCCATACATCCAACTCTCTATAGGAGCATACCACTTCCAATCGCGTTTGCGATTGGAAGTGGTATGCTCGGTGGAGACAAGCTCCACCGAGCATACCACTTTAGCAACAGCAGCGAAAAGCTGTGGGGAAGAATTATGTGTATGAACGATATCATATCCTCGCATTATCTTTATCAATTTCAAGATATATAAAGGATTATAAACTCCACATCCCAATGCATATATCTTTGTCTGTGGACTCTCTCGCCTTAACCTTTGCATCAATGGAGTTTCCACACCATTAAAAATACATAAATCCACTATATGTCCTAAAGATCGCAATCTTGGAATCATATTAACGATCAACATCTCTGCTCCTCCCATTTCCAAAGACGTAACGACTTGCAGTATTCTCATCATGAACAGTTTCTATAAATTACACGAATTCGGTTTAAGTATCTATCTTTCTACTTCCAAGGGATTGGAGAGCTGTTTTTTTCAGTTTCCCACTCATCCGAGGTCTCGGACAATCATTTTTTTCGATTTTTTGTTCATCCGAGTAGTCGGAAAACTGTTTTTTTCAGTTTCCCACTCATCCGAGGCCTCGGACGGTCATTTTTTTCGATTTTTTGTTCATCCGAGTAGTCGGAAAACTGTTTTTTTCAGTTTCCCACTCATCCGAGGCCTCGGACGGTCATTTTTTCACCTCCGTCACCCCATTGAAACTTAAACAAACTTTCAAACCGAATCCACGTATAAATCAGACAAAGCCTAAATCCAATAGTCTGCACTATTGTTTAGAAATGAAACGTTGACAAAGCCGTCTCCACCTAAACCTCATAAAATTCCGGAGTCGGAAATAGAAACCAATACTCCGTTTCAACCAGAAAATATTGGTTCGTAACAAAACAACATAAACCCAAGGCAACCGGAAACCAGCCTGCTCAGCATCATCGCATATCCGTTTCACAAATGGATGTTTCATTGTTAATGAGTAAGTGTCGGACACGGCAACTTCGTTAAGACCATTGAGACGTGACAGAAGAATATCATTCATGTATTCAGACAGAAAAGGTTTAGGAATGGAGGCTATCCGATACTTGTCAAAAAGCGCCTCATAATCCAGACTGGCCGAAGACGTGTGGGTAATGCTGTCCTGCCTGAGACGATAAGTGTACACATCAGCATTGACAAAATGGGGCAGGCGATTAATTCGAAATGCCACTTTAATATTCAGCAGCATATCTTCCCCTTTATAACATTCGCGAGGCACATCAAACACAGCATCTTCAAACAAACTCTTACGGTATAATTTACCCCAAACTGATATAGGCCAATTACCTCCCGTGATACTCTGTTGTCTGAAGGCATGCAATGAGTTCACCGGAGCAGCACATACCCCCCCCCCACCGCAAGCACCAATAACCATATCGGTGTGCTCTGCAACTGCATGAAGCGTTTTCAAGGAGTCCTTTGGCAACATATCATCAGAGTCCAGAAACATTATCCATTCACCGGCAGCATGTTTCCAACCTTCCCGACGGGCAGCAATCAGTCCTTGATTTTCTTGGTGGAACACTTTAAACTGGGCATACTTCTTTGCCCATTCATCACAAATTTGGGCAGACTCGTCGGTACTCCCATCGTCAATGACTATAACCTCAAAATCTTGGTATGACTGATTTATGACACTGTTAAAACAATCTGCCAAGTAAGAAGCTGTATTATAAACTGGAATTAATATAGAAATCATAACTTTATTTTTTATAAAAGATACTTCCTTTTCCAAAACCGATAAAGCAGATAGCCCGGAATGATATTCAAGAGAACGAGTACATGATATCTGCAACAAAGTATTTCCCTCATAGTCTGCTTTCCAAATAAAGAATAGACTATATATAGCAGAGCCTCTTTCACACGTATCTTAACAGAAAACTCCCTTGACATTGTCATCAATGAACCATAAGCCATCAGATGAGGACACTTAAATCGCAAAATCCTCCCCGCATCAGACAGCCCTCCAACAAGATACTCTGTGATGTAGATGATCTTATTAACAAAGAACATATCGTATTGCTTTGCCAACCAAATCCATGCAACCGACTCGGAGATAAACTTTTCCCCCTCTACTTCCGGATATTGGAAACCACGCAATTTCTCTGTGACCCACACTTCTGCCTTATCTCCATCCACTCCCTTATTATAACGCTCTGTGATGAAATTACTTAAAAACCGATCAGCAGAATAGGCATCTCCTATTCGGGAATATTCTGAATAACCACGGAGATAGCCTATACCACAAAGTTTATCACGATTGATAAGCTGACTCCAATCCGTACAGATCGTCTCTATTGCGTCGTCTGTCAATACATCATCGGAATCGACAATGAAGAGTAGTTCGGTATCAACCTCCCTAAAGGCAACATTCAAGGCAGAATGCTTACCGCCATTCTCTTTCTTTATATATCGGATCAGAATACCATTCGCTATGTCTCGTTGCTCATGAATAAGATTCACTATAAGTTGCTCTGTGCCGTCCGTACTTCCATCGTCAATGCAAAGCCACTTGAAATCTTTGGATGTTTGACCGCACAAGCTCTGAAATAATCTATGCAGCTTGTCAGCCCGATTATAAGTAGGAGTAACAACTGTGATTGTCTTATTTTCCATCTTTCAAGTTCATTCTTAATCTTGGCAATACACTTTTGGAAATAATCCCATTAAATACCCAACAAGCCAATTTATAGAAAACAAAATACTTGATAGTCAGATTCATGAGTATACTCATGACCTTTCCTTTCAGTCCATGACCAACCGGCATTATCGGATAAAACCTGTATTGTCGAGCTTTTTTTGAAACTTCACAAAACAGATGATAGTCATATTGGGCTGACAACATCCTACTGTAACCAAACATTTTTTTTCCATTCAAAGCCTTATAAACTGATGTCCGAACTTTGTTATCAACCGTCAGATCTTCTGCAAGCATACAGATATCATGATAAGAAAGCAGATAATCATCGACGCATCTTCTGGTATGAGAAATATCACGCTTTGTCGTAGCACTGTCGTCATGAACGACATAGCGATAGAGATCCGTAGAGACTGCGGCTATTCTCGGATTATGCAGGAACACATTCGCTACAAACAGCTGATCTTCGCCAACAATATAATGATTATGAAATCGAATACCGTTCGTTCGTAGGAATTCTCTCCTGTAGAAACACAACCAACAGAATGACACAAACCCATACTTCAAAATATACTCATGCCCACTTCCTTTAAACACAAGTTCTGAAGACAATTTCCTTTTAGGCCAGAAGTCATAACTACTACCATATTGTATAACATCAAATGAATCAGGAGAACAGACCGCTTCAAAAGCAGCCTCTAATCCATTATCCAACAGATAATCATCGGCATCCACTAAAACAATCCATTCGCCAGTGGCATGCACAATACCATTATTCCTTGCAGCACATACCCCTTGATTGTCTTGATGAAGTAATTTAATATTCGAATAGTTATCTACATACTCCTGACAGATTTCTGATGAAGAGTCTGTGCTGCCATCATTCACTAACAAAATTTCAACATTATCTATTCCTTGTCGAAGTAGAGATTCTATACACTTGCGGAGATACTTTTCTACATTGTATACAGGAACAATTATACTGAATTTCGGTGTTTCTATTTTCATTTATAAGGATTGAAAATAAGTTTTCATTCGTCAGTTGAAAGAATAAACTTGGGTAAACTGAGATATTCTTTGCTCTTAACAAAATTACGTGCAGCGATATTTCCTTTTATATGGGCCACCAAAAACCGCGGTGAAAATCGCAAGACAGAATAAAGAGAACGTACCCCACAACTCAATACAAACCGATAGCCATAAGCCCATTTGTCTTTTATCCTATCCATTCCCGTATTCCTTGGCAAATCATAGACACAACGATACCACGTCAGATATTGTGCCATAGCCCGATAATAAATCTTGTCATAAGTCTTCTGACTTGCCTTGTTGCTATTCGCATCTAAATGAAGCACCCCTGAGTCATACCACATCAAGAGTTTATAACCATTCTCTATTATCTTTTGATACATCAGCTGATCTTCACCAAAGGTACCGGCAGGGAACTGATCAATCCATGCTTCTTGCTCATAATGAATAGCTTTCCACACCGATGTCTTCATGAACACAGCAGTTCCGGCTCCACTCTCGGTTGGATAAACAGCTCCTTTCTCCGGACAATTATTAAAAGAGAAAGCCCCCGAACGCTTAATACGTATCGCCCAACCATCATTTTTACGCCCACTAACTGTATTTGTCAGATAAGCTCCTATCTTAGATTTCAGACTCAAGTTCTGTGAAGGGAATGTGTCTGGCACTATACCATCTGCATCATACTTTTGCAAAGCATCATACATTCTTTTTACTGCATCTTTCGGGAAATACACATCATCATCAATAATCAGCACATATTCTTCTTCTACCATATTGGCCGCGGCTCGTTGATGTACCAATCCTTTAGGAGTATCAATATATTCCTCTATACCGACTTGCTCCTTAGGACGCTCAAATCCATGAGCAAGATGCACATAGATATGGCTCGGCTTTATGGTTTGTGTATGAAGCGATTCTAACTCTTGAATAAATTTGTCGCCTGCTTTCCCAACGGTGCGAATAGCAACACTATAATAGAATGTATCTTTTTCCATAATTAACGTGGAATATAGATATCAAAAGGTTTACGATAAAACTTATCTTCATCATAATGATCGTCATACTCAAAAATTTCATATATAATATCTCCCTGCCGATGTCCATTTGTAAGGAACGTTTTATATGGAGAGATTAAAATGCCCCAATTAAACACAAAACGCAAATAAAGTATCGTTGCTACAATATAAACAGTCTTAACATATTGATCAAAACCATTACCTTTCGCAGACAAGAAAGAAAGAAGATAGATAATCCCCATGATATAATACCAACTTTGCCGCCCAGCATTGGATGATTGAATAAACGCAAACAAAATAAAACAGAACATCAGAGAAGCATTTAGATATACGATATTTTCTCTGTCCTCAGGGATCTTATCATATCTATTAAAAATGAGATACATCATCGTTACAACCTCAAAAACATAATCGTAACGGAAACCGGGGTGGTCATCTGCATAACTCATGGAACGTGAACTATCCGCAGCATTGCCATAAAGATTGTACAAAGACATAGGCAGGCCAGTCGCACCTATGACCAATAAAACAGCAAGCACTATCACAATGGTTGTCTTACTCCATTTTTTCTGTGGCATAAAATAGAATATAAGAAAGATAACGGCAGAGTTATGAAACTTATAAGCAATGAACCAAACAATCAAAAACTTCAGTAAGTCACGCTTTATAACATAACGATAGCCCAGCCAAGTACAGCTGGCAGCCATTGCCTGACGTAAATATGTGAATGTAAAGAAGAACCATAATCCCATGAACAGCAAAACTGAAATGGGATACTCCATAAACATTTTACGAAAAGAGATGAATAGGAGAATATAGATAAACAGCGTAGTGAAAAGAATATAGATATACCGATTAGGTGTTATATAAGCGACAAGAGAATTCCATATTACATAGGAAATCTCACTTTGATACCCCATAATAGGGCTTTCCAAATTTATAAAAGGCCCACCATTACGAATCAAATCGGCATTTCTATCAAACAATTCTCCATAAATGTATCGATCATAGCCCCCCAACATATCGCCTAAACCAACAATTAGAGCTAAAACCGTTAGGATAGGTATCAGTTCTATACGATTTATTTGTTTATGATTAGCATACGAACGAAAACAAATAACAGATACTATTATATATAAGAAAATGAATAACATTTTTATTATTTTATATCCAATTGTTAATATTGATTACCAAACAAAAGGAAGTCTAAAGGTTTGCTTCTTTTCAATATTTGTATAAGTGCATAGCATAAAAGCACAGAGATAAAGCCTACAAACGGTACTATAATAAAATCAAGCTCCCAATCCATAAAAAAATATTATTGATATGAATTCTTCCTGTAAGCTACTTTTCCAAAACAATTACTTGCAATCCATAAATTCCCAAGGTATATGTACCTATTTCAGCCAAGTTGTTGATAAGCCAAGTCTGTTCTTTCAACCACTTACACACATAATAAGTACAACCAATCAGCGACAAAGAACCGGACAAGCCCGTGATATATTGCCGCGGAAGTTGCAAAGGATGACGAAAGAGTACTTCATAAGTAAGCACTTGTGGGGCTATATGATTGCACAATAAAACAAATATAAGCAAAGAACTTATTGTCACTATCAAGCGATATCTTTCATAAGCTTTGGAATATGACCTGAGGAAAAATCCTGTCCAAAAGAATATCAACATCCAGTTAAACTGCAGGAAATATCCATGAGGAAACAATAATGCAAAAACTATTGAACCTATTGCGGTTACCAAATCATTCTTTCCTATACGCTCTGCAATATAAGTAAAGACAAAACAGCAAAACAATGTTTTCAGAAACCACATTCCACCAATCAATTCCGACTTTACTATTATCGAAAGATTAGGAACCTTCATAAAATAACAGACAAATATAGTCAATAAAGTGATAGAAGCGGCAGGAACTAATAGTTGAATGGTCTTTTGTTTCAGGAAAACCAAGAATGTTTTCTGAAACGAATTCAAAGAGAAATACCCACACAGCAACATAAACAACGGCATGTGGAAAGAATATATCCAACGATTTAGAATTGAAGTAGAATCCATAGTTACCAATCTATAAGAATGCCCAATGCATACCATCCAAATAGCAAGAAACTTAACCGTATCGAGATAAACAACTCGTTTGGATTTTCCTTTAACCATTCTTAAAGCTTTATTTCCTCGTAAGGAGCATTATTCAACATGGCAGCCCGACGTGGGAAACCACTTCTGAACAACCGTTTATCTGTCATTTGATACACCTTCTTCGCATAACTCAACATAAAATAGTCTATAAAAGATTTCATATAAGCATCTTGACTCGCGTCAAAGGTGAAGCCCATGTGGACAACCATACCGGGAATAACATAGACATAATCAAGCACAGAAAGTCGGTCTAAGAACGTCTTACTGTCACTGGTCACCAAGACATGCTCATCAGGATATTTCGAATGCAGCTTCTTAACGCCTTTTATACATTTAAGAATATAAGCCTCTCTCTCCCGCTCCGGCAAGATTTCTCCGCCTTCCTTAAAATCTCCCAACAACTGTCTGAACCGAAAAGTCAATGAGATATATTGCTTTTTCCCTCCCAACTGGCCAAGATGATAATCAATATGCCTTTGCAGTTGTTCAGAAGGTTGAAAGAGTTCGTTGAATAAAACACTGAATTTCTTATCCGCAATTGCCATATTTGAGTAGATATGGATTTGCTGATAAGGCTTTCTCAAATAGCAACGTAGAATGATTCTTTGTGCAAATAGTTGCAAACAGTTACGAAGATTATGATGATAAGTCAGAAGCGTGCAAGGATAAACCTCCTCCGTATTCCAACAGATATCTTTCTCATCAATCTGCCAATCATACAGATTAGGCACTAAATAATCCTGCAAATGCAAAGGTTCAAAGACTATCTTAAAAGGCAGATTCCGGCGTTTACATTCTGCATAAACAGAGGTAATACCTCTGAGACGATCAGACAATCCACCGGAGAATGTCGTTTCCGGCTGCACCATGTAAATGATAGTCTTTCTGTCTTTGGCTCTACTTTTTCCCGTTTTCTTACGATGATACAAAGGCAGAAGCAATTGACGCCTGCACATATAATTATGACGTAATATTGGGGTAAAATATAAAAGAGGCAGAAAAAAATTGAATATCTTCTCTAACATTAATCTTACTGTTTAACAATATCCATTAAATTCATCCACATAATTACATATAGTAAATTATATATGATAAGTTCTTAAAAATATTTACAATCTCTTTCACAAAACTCGCACATTTCAAATAAGATGCTACCTCGCCCAAAATAAGTGCTGTTTTCTGTAAATTTGCAACTCATTGATTATTATAACATTAGAAACACTCACATGAAAACATGACATAAAATCACATGAAAAAGCACTGCTATCTGCATTGAATTACGGGAAAATCTCTATGATTTTATCACACATTCTGACTCAATTGACCCTATCATCTGCATCAGGTTACGGCATATAATGCCTCAAAATCTGTGGATGTCACAGCCAAATCGTAAAATCATTCCCCATTTTTCATCTTTTATATTCTATAAGGCAGCATTCTGAAATGTTAAAATTCGGATAATAATACTTACAAAACCGACACGTTAAAGCAATCTTAAAGGTCGTTTTGTATATTGAAAATGAAGCTGTTCTATGGTTTAGATGCGACTTACAATCATCTGTAAACCTCAGAGAGACAGACCTAAGTTTCTACTTAAATATCCGATACAACCTGATCAACAGAAGATAAATCTTCTCATGATTGGCAAACATCAAGAACAAATCAGCTTTCCTACGCCCTGTTTTCCCAACCGGATAAACCCCTTTCTCCCTGAATATCTTGATGTCGTTTTTTATCTCCTCCATGGCATAATCAATCGGGAAGAGACTGTAGAGATAGCCAGCTGCAGAGAAATTCATCCATTGTTCATAGGCGCTGCTATAGGATTGGTCACGATGACTATCTATAAACCTCTTGAAATTACAAATGGTTTCTCGGGAGTCAGCCACATTCCTTCTTGTATGTTCTGCATGCGCTTCTCGCATCACGGAATTTTCATTGTCATCGCAATAGACATATGCCTGCAGCGTAATCTGCTTAATATTTCCCAATAATGGATAGACCTGCATCAGGAAAAACCAGTCTTCTTGAGAATATCTTTGGGGGTCAAAACGGATATAAGCGTCTTCAATGACACTCCGTCTTATTATCTTCGTCCAAAGATAACCATTGATATATCCTTTTTGTATATATTCAATGGCACTCCCTTCAAAAGGCGTAAACCCACCGCCATTATATGAAACGCTCAACAAATCTATCGTGCTGTTCAACTCCGAAAGAATGTGCCGAAGAGTGCCTTCGGCAATATAATCATCCGAATCGATAAACCAGATGAACTCTCCGCAAGCCTTATCTAAAAGATAATTCCGGGCTGCCCCCACACCTTCATTATGCTTAGAAAACACCCTGATGTCATTCCACTTCTCAGCAAACTCATTGGCACATTGCAATGTAGTGTCTGTGGAACCATCATCTACAATGACGATTTCAACATCATCCTCTACTTGACTTAATATTGAATTCAGACATCGGGGAAGCCAACGCTCTACGTTGTAAGCAGGGATTAATATCGAAAGTTTCTTCATACAACTACAGACTTTATTACGCTTATTATCAATAAAGGTTTTAATTCTTCCTTGAATTCCTTACGAACCTACCAATTGATTATAAAGTTCAATCCACTCGGCAGCGATATTTTCAAGCTTAAACCTTTGGGATAACTCTAATGAACGTCGTCCCATTTTCTGCCGTAAAGACTCATCAGCCATTAACTGCATGACACGATTAGCCATGGCATCAATATTACCAACTGGGCTGACTAAAAATCCATTTTCTCCATGCTCAACAATCTCACTCGGTCCACTGGGACAATCAAATGAAACGATTGGCAAGCCACATGAACTTGCTTCTATGAGAACCAAGGGGAACCCCTCAGAGCGAGAACTCATCAAATAGATTGAATGTTTCTGATATTCTTTCACAATATCGTTTGTAACACCTTTTATGTTTATAATATTAGCTAATCCTTTTTCCTGGATCTTTGCTTGTAACTCTGACCTCAATGCTCCTTCACCAAATATATCCAATTGCCAATCAGGGAATTTTTGATGCACTCTTTCCCATACATCTATAAGATAATCAAAGCCTTTTTGTATGTCAAGACGACCTACAGCAATGGCTTGCTTATTTTCACATGTAGTTGCTTGCTCACATGTAATTGTAGAAGGATTATAAATATATATTGTCTTGGGAAGCCATCTCCTCCATTTATTACAATCGGCTTTATTTAACACAACTACCTTATCATAATGATTTGCTACATAGATGCGCCCAAACTTCTGATACTGGATTGCAAGAAAACGTCTTATAGGATTCTTTATGCCTTTCTTCCAAATCTTAGACATATCATAAGAAAAATGGAACTCATATATTTTCTTACTGCCATCTTTAATCTTATACAGATAATGAGATTCTATACCTCCCGTAGCAACAGTAATATCATATCTATTCGCTAACAAAATCTTTTGCAGTCCATCCTTATAAGGAATATTGTCGGATATATCAATTCTATGAATACGCTTATCCAACTTAAAATAATCAGGTCTGTCTCCCTGTCCTTTGGTAATAAAAGTTATATCGAAATAATTACAAAGAAAGTTTGCCCGTACCGTAAAGACTCTTTCCATGCCTGCGGAATTCCATAAACCATTTATAATGTATGCGATTTTCACGAAAAATATTTTAGAAAGTAGTACAAACTATATTACGTTAATCCAACAATATATGATAGTTATATTCTCTATCATTAATGTTCAGCTTAGGATTTTTTTCCCCCATAATAAAATCTTCTGCCTTATGTTAGAAGAAAGAAAAGGTATTTTATTTAATATATTTTTCATTTCCGTTTTTTTTCGTTCTATTTCACAGCTCGCCTTTTCATAATAATATGAGGATAAAAGAATTCTTTGCTCCAAATGTGGCAACATGATGCATGAATTCACATACCGTTTAAATTTATCAAGTGAAAACGTATTAGAAAGACCTTTTATCCCACTAAAACGTATTAAGTTATCATTAACATATATGAAAAATGGACCAGCAGCAAGTGCATCCTTCCTTGCAAAAACTGATAAATGTGCATCAATGTAGGTTACATGAAGATTATTGATTTCATTCAGTGCAATCTGATATTCATTAACAAAAGGTACCTTTCTAACAATCTCCAAATTTGCACCCTTGCTCATAAACACAGCATTATGGGATATTGATCCTTCTGTAGTTGCCATGGTTTTACAACCTTTAATATAAGCAAGTTGAGTGCGGAGATCCAATTTTTCAGGAGAAATAATCTTGTAACCAAGACGTTTGAAAACACATTCTATATCCCTCTCGCCCTGATCCTTTCCATGCTTTAAAGCCGTGCGAGTAAGATATATCTTATCTACATTAACAGATTGGACACCTGTTGTTATTGTATTGATGAGCTTAACATATTCCTTAGTATAATATCGCTCTTCACTACCTTTTGTATAAAAGCAAGCATCTGGGACATACAAGATGTCATAACGAGTAATATTTTCAATGGGTTTAAGTCTGTCAATATTGATACCAAGCAGCTGGAGTAATTCCTGAAAGTTCTTTGATAATTCGAAATCCTCATCACAAATATAGACCAAATCAAACTCAGAGTTGTCAGTTATATGTTTCAACAAATCATCAACAAACGGCCACAAAAGCTTTAAATTATCCGTAAAGCAGTGCCCCCAAGTTCCATTGAAATATCCCAAATAGAATGCTTGCCTATGGTGACAGATAACTTTCCCTTTAGGAAATGGATAATACCCTTCTTTACCAACATGAAAGCCTGTGTTCGAAATAAAATGATCTTCATTATCAACAACGCCTCCTAATATACAATCTGTATTAAACTGCATGGGAAGAATTGTTGCATTCTTTACATATTTAAGTTTCAGAATATCCTCTTCCTGCCTCTTAAATAAAGTTTGCTGCCGTAATTCTTCCTTTGCCCACGGATCTACATAATCAAAATTGTAACTCATACTTTTTTACGTCCTTCTCAAAGCATCTGATAGTTGAGGATAAACTGTAAATAATCTGGCAATGACTTCATCATTATGCCCCTCACGATTAGAAGACCAAAGGGACTGATTACCCACCATGTAAACTGGTTCAAAATCATTTTGGTTACCCTCTATTACCTTAATTGGAGTGTTAGCCAAAACTGCCATTGCCCAAAACCATAAATCATCAGCATCTATAGATAAATTCATGAAACGCTCCTCATCTACAACATCTTTATACAAACTATGAGGCGGATAAAGAACTCCTCCTACTCCTGTCATCAACACATTGAATCCTTTTACACTTGTATTTAAAAAAGAAATCCCCCACGAATTATAAGGCAGAGGGAACCCCTTATCATCTGAAATTATAATATTTCCTCGATTGCAATGAATTGCATCCTTATCTTTCAGATAAGAGGTAACCAAATTATCCAACCAAGAAGGTGGATAATACACGTCATCATCAGCAGTAACAAGAATATCGTCTGGATATGAAACTAAAGATGGTATTAACTTCTTGAAAGATCGGATATCATGATACCAACGGATAATCAGCCCATATTTCCTTAGATTAAGCAGTCGACGTGGCAAATTATCCTCACGACGTGGGAATTGTTCTTTAGCAAGCCACAAAACAACTAAATCGGGCTTAAATGTTTGTGACAATAAAGTTTCTATTGTATATACAACAATATGTATACGAGTGGGAAATGATGTTAAAGACACAATAACACGACATTCACGCCTTTCTGTGACGTTTACTCCAGACTTAGTCACTCGATGATAGAATCCCGGACGTGCTTTTATAAAGCCATAACAATACCTTAAAATATAAGAGAAAATGTTCATTATCTATATTGTTTTATAGTTGCCTTAGGACTTATAACGGTTGCATCATCAGGGATATCATCCACAACAATAGCACCTGCACCAATCTTAACACGATTACCTATATGTACCTTTCCTATGATTGTTGCACTACATCCTATAAAAACATCATCACCAATCACTGGAGTTCCTCCCTTCCAATCTTCGCCAATCGTAACGCCATGCAAAACAATACAATTCTTCCCAATATGACTATTACTATTTATTACAGTTCCAAAGCCATGAATTAGACAAAACCCTCCTTTTATATTAGGATTAGACGGCATATAAACATCTTTCAATGGTGGTAGAAAGAAAGATAGAATAGACTTCCAACTGTGTCCAACACGCATATAGAAAACATTTCTGAACTCCTTTGAAATAACTAATGCTACAGATAGATTTATACATGAATATGTAGAACACATCAACTCTGGCCATTGACGAAAATTCCGCAAATCTTCTTTTATCAAATCCCTTGAAGGAGAGAAGAAGAATACAATCTCATGCAGTAAGAACAATGGAGCATATAAAAATAATCTGATAAGAATACCTATAGGTAACATAACTAAACTAACATGTTAAAGAACGACTCCAATCCACATTTGACTTTATTTGCCTTGCCGGGCATCCCACATACATAGCGTATTCAGTACTCAAATACTTATTAACAACACTATTTGCCCCTATGATACTATAAGAAGGTATATTACTCCCTTTCAACACTTTGACATCTGAACATATCCACACATGTTTCCCTATTACTATATTACTTGCTGGATTAATTCGTTTATGTGAATCATCGTTTAAAAATATTGCATGTGAATCCCCATTAATAATTGATATACCACTTGAAAACATACAATCTTCACCTATTTTTATCGAATGTCCTTCAGTTGCCATGATCCAAACTCCTTCTGTTGTAAAACCATCTTGGATTTCTATGCATGACTCAGCATCAAGAGTATGAAAAGCACTATTTTTTATCACAGAACCGGCCCCTCCTATTATAATAGAGGAGCTATCCCCCTCAGCTGTCAAAACACAATTTTTTAATTGGGTCTTAGGAAGAATCTCAATATATTTGTTTCTACCATGTCCTCCTATCCGGGTATTGTTAAAAAAAACTCCTTTGCAAATTATATCTTTTCGAAACACAAAAGATAGATAATATCGATTATGTATCAGACTATAGAGAAAAGATGCACTATATAATAATATAGGGTATTTCTTAAGTAATTTTACAACTTGAATCAGCATTTTTTATTTTAATAAACAACAAACCATCTTTTTAAAAAATCTTATATGTTTTTTTTCTGCTTGAGAGACAACATAAAAGTGAAATATAGAAGAAAATATTGCATCAGATTTTAATAATCTTATACGACAAATAAATTCTCGTATTGACTTATTAGTAATTAAGCTATTTAAAATATCAGACATAAGTAACTTCCCTGCTCCTATATAAAAAGCAAAGCAATACAATTGAAATGACCGAGTAGATTGTAGTAAACTATTTATATTCTTAATATAACAAACATGCTTATTAAAATCAAAATATGATTGTGAATGTGACTCACTGTTTTGTATAATCCTATGAAAATACAGAGGAGTCCTTTCCAATACTACTTTTCTTGCATACAATAAAACATTGATATTAAACAGACGGTCCTCTGGAACAATAGACTTTGTATCAACAAATCTCAGTTGATACTTGTCCAATAAAGAACGTTTATATAAATGTGGATGAATATTCACACAAAGAGGGGTATCGGAACGAATTCCTCCACAACTTATTAAATCTATCAACGCAAAATCACGAAGATCATCTTCTCTTAACGCAGGATATTCAAATACTTGCAGTCGATCCTTATAAGCATTAACTGTTAATCCAACAACCATATCTGCATCCTCTCGTTTTGCCTTATTATAAAGAATCTCATACATATTTAACTCACGAGTATCATCGTCATCTGAAAAAGCGATATACTCACCTTGAGCAATATCTAAACCACGATTTCTACTTAAGCCTATGTGTAAATTATGTTTATTATAAATAATCTTTATGCGACTATCCTTCTCTGCAAAACTTTGACAAACTTTATCACTCCCGTCTGTAGGGCAATCTAATATAAGAATGACCTCAATATCTTGAAATGTTTGTTGAAGAATAGATTTCAAACATTCTTCAAGATATATCCCTGCATTATAAACAGGAACTATTACTGAGATTTTTGGCATATCTGACACTATGATGTATGAAAAGGTATCCTCCCCATGTTAGAAAGAAGATAAATATAGGATTTATCGAAAGTTCACTTATAGAATATCCTACCATTTTCCTGCTAAATACTTTTTGCAAAAGAAGTGCAACCATAGGATGGAAAATATAGATATAAAGTGATGCCTGGCTTAAATACATAAAGAAAGCATTTGCACGAATATTTATCTTTAGGAATAACAAGAACAAAAGGATAGAACAAGGATAAACCATTATATAATTAACACCCGATGGATTTTCATTATGAAAGAAAAAACATTCTACGTATAATATGACAATAGTAATCATCAATAATAATATAATAGACAAAACATGTATGCGTTGTACTATTAAATATTTACGAAGTATTCCCCCTGTAAAAAAGAAAGGGAACCCTACTAAAAAGAAATTTTGAGAAAGAAAACCAGGCAGGTCCTGATTAAATAACCAAGTACTATATCTCCCAAACAATAATCCCACAAAAAAGAAAGTTGGTATTAAAGTTATAAACTTGGACAAATTAGATTTATTCAACAATAGTGCAAAGGTTAACGTATAAATATATGCAAACAAGTACCAAAGATGTCCACCAAAAGGAGTTGAATTGAATAAAATGAAATTCATTAATGAAAAATTAATTTTATCGCCATTCAACAAATGGGGCAGAAATGGCAAGGCATATATCACCGTTGACCAAAATGCAATCTTAGATACCTTAGCTAATCCTTTTTTTACTTTTTTATTAATGCCTTCATCATATATAAAATAGCCTGAAATTATAAAGAAAACAGGAACTGCTAATCTGCAGATAGGGTCTACATAATCATACCATTTTCCACTATGAACATGTATGACAACAACAGCAAAAGATAAAAGAAGTCTCAATACATCTATAGAGTAGTTTCTACTAACCATTTCACTATACAAAAACTATTTTAAAAACTTTACAGTTAATTGATTAATGATGCCTGTTATATTTATATCTTTCATAAAATAGTTCAGACTCAAACTTATAAAAAGAATTGTTATAAATTTCAAAATAATCAAGACTATATAGTTTACATCTACACTATATATAGATATAGGGGTCAGTACAAGAACTAAAGATATACAATAGATCAAAGGATGTTTTAATGCAAGCAAAAATTCTACCATAGAAGAAAAGAAAACCCTCTTAAACAAAACATAAAAAGTAAATAAAAAGTTGGAAATGCAGGCTATATCCCAAACATATGAAAACATTTCAAGAGAGCCTTTTAATATTCCGCAAATCAAAAAACCCAATGCGACAAAGGCTGTATTAACGAGTCCTGTGATAAACAATAATCTCGTATTATTCGTTGATTGGAAAATGCTCCCTGCAGTAGACAATACCAATAAGAATGGAATTGATAAAGAAAGGATAGAGAACGAAGGGACTGCCATGAGCCAATTCTCGCCATAAAAAATTCTTATCAGCTCCTTCGCAGCAAAAAAAGAGAAGATCCCGATTGGAATAGAAATTATAGAAAGTAATTTTATTAACTGTAGGTATTTTTCCTTTATAAAGTTAATGTCATCTTGATAATCAGATAAATAAGGCTGTAATACTGGTGTGATAACAAAAGATAGATACCCCATAGGCATAAGCATCAAACTATACGATTTTTGATAAAGTCCCAGAGATTTCATATCCAAAGAGCGGCCTATTATCAATTTATCTAAGTTTGTTGAAAAGAAATCAACTATACCGTATAGAAAAATAAAAGATGAATATGAAAATATTCTTTTTATCGGCTCAAGGTTAAATTTCCAATCAATATGCCTTGGATATTCATAAAGATTCACACATAATATACAAAATGTTGAGATTGTCAAAGGGAAAACTAAAGCATACACCCCACCCCCATAAAAAGCGTAAATAATAGACAAAAGACCTGAAAGTAATTGAACCAAAAGACTACGTTTCGCTATAAATTTAAATCGTTTATCACGATTAAATAAAGCAGAAGGCACAACACTTATCGTCCCTATAAATAAATTAAATGCAAGTATATGACAAATATTAATTAACTCTGAATTTTTATAATAAGAAGCAATTAAAGGTGAAATCACATAAAAAGCAATTGATAAAATAAAAGCAAGAATAATAGAAAAAGTAAATAATGAATCTAAATTTTTATCCGTTAAACTTTTATTCTGTACTACAGCTGAACTTATACCTAAATCAGCAAAGAAACAGAAGAAATTTATAATAATCTGTGCTATAGCTACTATCCCAAATTCTGCAGGCGATATCAATCTCGCAAGTACCATGGAGATAATAATCGAAAAGAACATTCCCGAATACTTGCCTAATGCTGTCCATAAAACACTAGAAATAATCTCCCTTTTTAAACTCATACTATACTTTTTGAAGAAAATAAAAAGTTACTTAATCTATTTATTTAATCTAATTCTCAGAATTCCATCTGTAGTTAATCTTCGTTGGAAATCAACAAAATATCGAGCATGATGACTTGGGCGTTTTCCTATAGGAGGAGTCATATAATCACCGTAAACACGAGTAAGATATGCATCATAATTATTTGGCATACAAACCTCAATATTTTCAAACGCCATCATTTTTCCTTCTCCAAACCATTCTATCGACATTGGAAAACTCTCACAAGAAATAATTGAATAAAGCCAAAAATAATCAGATTTAGGTGCATTCATTAGTCGATTCTGAAATTTATTTATCAAATAACGCGCTGGCAATTGTAATAACTTAAATACTGATATATCTAAAAATGCTGTAAAATTAATGTGAAAATGTTGTTTCCCAGATCTTACAATATGAAATAAACTATAAATAGAATGTTTACGAGCCCCATATCCATATATTAACCACAAATAACGATAAAGTTCATTATACCTAATCAAAGGCTTACAATATTTATCATCATAATAATCTAAAGGGAAGATATCAACATAAATGCCTAAAGAAGGTTCTCCCGGCTTTTCTATCAAAGTAGAATTACGCTGACACCATTTTACGAAATATAAATAATATCCTTTATTTTCAATATCTATAATTTCATAATCTGATTTTTCTAATTCACAACGAAGTTCCAACAACTTGTTATAATCCTTACGAGGCATATAAACATCGACATCATCATCCCATGGGATATAACCTTGATGCCTAATGGCTCCCCAATGCTGTTCCATATGCAGCATAATAGGTTAAACCATGTTGCTGACAAAATTCTATAAAAGCCTTAAATGTTTCTAACAAATAGCACTTGAATTCATTTAAATTATAATCACTTACCATATACGCGTATAACTTTCAACGAGATATTTTGTACATAGAAATTATTTATTGTAAATCTTAAATAACAATTTCTCAACAAAGAGTAAATTTATTATTTCCAATTTAAAATAACTTACTATAAGCATTTATCCTTTATTACTTTCAAACATCCTCATCACATGTTCTACAATAGGAGCCATATCATAATATTTATATTCTGCAAGACGACCACCAAAGACAACTCCTGTCTCCTGTGCTGCTAAAGTTCGGTACTGCTGCGCAAGTCTGTTATTTTTATCATCATTCACAGGATAATATGGCTCCATACCCTCCTGCCATTCTGTAGAATATTCACGTGATATCACCGTTTTGGGATTATCATAAATAGCTTGTCCAAACACTTCAAAATGTTTATGCTCTATAATACGTGTATAGGGAATAACAGCTTCCGTATAATTCACCACAGCATTTCCTTGATAATTCGGCATTTCTAACGTCTCTTGCTCAAAACGAACAGTTCGATAATCCAACTTTCCTAAGCTGTAATTAAAGTATTCATCTATCTTGCCCGTAAAAATTAGTTGCTTACATTGAACGTCAAACGTTGAATTCTTGATGTGATGAACTCCTGAAAGATTATCATAAGCGTGTTCACAAGCGAAAAAATCTACACCCGTCATCGTCTCTACACCATCCAACAAAGCTTCTATCAACTTATTATATCCTCCTACAGGAATACCTTGATAGCTATCATTGAAGTAGTTATTATCGAAAACTAAGCGCACAGGAAGGCGTTTTATAATAAAAGCAGGAAGTTCTGTACATTTCCTTCCCCATTGCTTCTCCGTATAACCTTTGATCAACCTCTCATAAATATCCTTACCAATCAGTGCTAATGCCTGCTCTTCAAGATTTCGAGGCACATCCACACCCTCAGCTTTCATTTTCGTAATGGCTTCCGCACGCTGTTCTTCCAATTTAGATTGCGCTTCAGCAGGTGTATGTACACCCCACATCTGATAGAATGTGTTCATGTTAAACGGCAGATTGTAAAGCTTTCCTTGATAATTAGCAACAGGAGAATTTGTGTAACGATTGAATTCTACTAAAGAATTTACAAAGTCCCAAACACGTTTTGAATTGGTATGGAATATATGTGCCCCATATTTATGCACATGAATTCCTTCCACATCCTCACAATAAAGATTTCCACCCAAATGAGTACGCTTGTCTATCACCAAGCAACGCTTGCCTTGCTTTCGTGCAAAGTGAGCAAAGGTTGAACCAAAAAGGCCAGAACCAACAATAATATAATCGTAAATAGAATTCATTTTAAATGAAGAAATATATAGAACTTCCTCCCCCTTTCGGCAATAAACCAAAGGGGAATCCACGATATCACACAGCTAACCGCATTTGACTTATCTAAAAACTAACAAGCTCGCAGTGGCCACCACATAGTGTTAAAACATCCATGAATACGAATCGTGGTAGAACAAACATGTACTAATTACTTTGCAAAGATAAATCATTTCTGCAAATGTTCCAAATTTATCTACAACTTTGCATCACAAAATAAAGAAGAAAGGCATTTGATTAAGACTATCAAATAATCATTGCACTTATGAAAATACCACAATATGGGTTCGTCTCCTTCATGTACTCTCTTTGCGCCGCTCTTTCATTTGACAAGAGATGAAATTAAAGAAGCGCAACACCGATGGCGTTGTGCCCCACAAACCATACGCTAACCCAGGGTAGCTCGCTATGCTCGCCAACCCTGGGCTATCAAAAGCGGAACCCTTATGGGATCCGTCAATTCTGCAAACATCCTTTGTGCTCTCCCTCCTTTTGAAATGGCTATCAAAAACAGAAGGCAATGGGGTTCGTCAATTCTGTAAAAAGACTCTACCAACGCCTCCCCTCTCCTTGGAGAGGGGTTGGGGGTGAGGCTTTAATGCTTCGGCTTTATTCCAAACTCGGTATTTTCCTTTGGTTCAGCCTTCTTTTCCACATTTTCCACCAAGCTTAGCGAGCCATCTTTGCCCATGACCACCCAAATTGTGGCAGGCTTGCCATCAGCGCCCTTGCGGTCTTTTATGGCAAGTTCATATTGGCGTTTCATGCCTGCGCCCTTGCCTTTACCCGTGTAGGTGAGGGCGCCTTCGTCATAGCCAGCCTTTTCTGCAAAGGCCGGAATGGCCGCTTTGAGCTTTTCTTCGCGTTCTTTCACAGCCGGCGACGGCTTTTTCTGCGCCGAACTCTGTTTATGAGCCGTTTTAAAATGGTCTATTTCCTGATTGATTTGGTCCACCAAACGTTCAATCGGCGCTCGGTCGTCTTCGGTTGCTGCAAGCAGATAGCTGGCCTCTATATAGCGGCAAACCACACCAAAGACGGCATCGGTCATCGCGCGCACCTCTTTCAAGACAGGCAGTTTCTCGTCTACAGCCTTCACTTGACGCTCATTGTAGATGGTTTGGAACTTTTCGTTCACGGCCTTTAGCTCTGCCATGACCGGCGCAAGACTCAAGGCGGTCATCTCGGCTGAGAAACGCTCCAAATCTTTCAACACCCCGCGCACTTCGGCCGTTTCGGCATCAGCAGCCTTACTCTGAATGCCCAAATAAACCGCAAGGGCCTTGTTGAGCTTTCGAGCAGACTCGGCCACAGCCTGCACAGGCGATTTCTGTTGCACACGGATAACACCAAAGAGGTTGGTCAACAGCGTGTCGCGCTGGCGGTCGAGCGCGGCCATTTGCTCGGCATGCAAGGTGGCATTTGCAACCTTGTTGAGTTCGGTTTCCATGTCGATGCAATCGGCCCAACTCTTCAACAACTCGTCGGTGAGGTGCAACTTCAGTTTGTCTACAGCTTTCACGAGTGCATGCACGTTGAACATGAATTGCAGGTGATGCGAATTGCTGTAATGAGTGCTTAGGCTGTTTTTCACCAAGGCCATTTTAGGAACTGTAATTTTAAATTTTTCCATAGTAATAAATTTTTATTGATATTTTATTTTAGCGACTATTGGTCACTTTTTTCTTTAATTCTTTTGTCCGAAAATCGTTTTTTAGTGTTAGAACCATCGTATCTCGCATGAAATTTTAAATTTTAGCATTAGATACATCGTATCTTACATTAAATTTTGATTTTTAGTGTTAGAACCATCGTATCTGGCGTTAAATTTTGATTTTTGATGTTAGATACGCCGTATCTGGCATGAAATTTTGATTTTTGGTGTTAGATACGCCGTATCTTGCATGAAATTTTGAATTTTGGCATTAGAACCATCGTATCTGGCATGAAATTTTGAATTTTGGCATTAGATACATCGTATCTGGCATGAAATTTTAATTTTTGGCGTTGAAATCATGCATTCTCACTCTTAAATTCGTTTTTATCTTATCATAATTTTCAGATAGTTTGCCTTTCCCAAAAGTAAACTTACAAAATAAATTTTTATTAGGGGAAAGGCTTTATGAACCTAAATATTAGGACCGATTACTTTATTATTGTGCATTCCATAAAGGTGTAGCCATCTCCTTCATACCAGTCCTTATATAAATTTGACTTTTAGCAAAACCTAAGTACCAGGCATACTTACTATCCAATGAAGTTTTTGTCCAATATTTACCTGATAATCCTATTTCCAAATCGCTACTCGAAGACGTTACAGCTTCCATTGCACCTTGTAAAGGCAAAAAGAAGTACTTAGAAGTATCATTAGGAGTTCCTTGGGTAACAGAACTATTTACATAGTAATTGTGACTAAAGGTCACATCTGATGGTAAATTTGTGCTACTAAAACCTGGAATCTCTGATTTTTTCTTTACCCACATACCCATACAATATACTACATGTCCATTTTCCCATAGATATTGTTCGTCAAAATGAGGGTCACCATGAGATGCATACCATGTTGCTTCAATCATGTTCGGAAGGTTCTTTCCTGAACGAGTGGCAACCCCCGTTGTAGGATTATAATAACGTCTATCTGTCGGTCTATTATAAACATTAGGAACCTTATCATTGGATAGCGTTGGAAAATACCAATACTCTATCTGGTCTTCATAGCCTTTTAGATAATCTTCTCCTTCTGCAGCGTCCCATGTATAGAATTTAGGCTCATACATTGGTAAGGCTATGCGAGAAGTAATAGGTGTAACAGTATTTTTTTGATATGTATACTGCGGAATTTCTTTTATAAAAACTCTATCTATTGTTCGGTCGCCTAAACTATTGCTATAACCACTGGCATATTTAGCTTTAATACTAAAATTATACTCTATTTTTAATTTTGTAGTTGCAGGGGCAATATGGAACATAAAATAGTTATAATCTCTGTATTTCTGAGAACCATCAATCCATACACCACCAGTAGAAGTACCAGTTAGTCCACCTACAGTAAAGTCAGATACTACGAAATTAGAACTACCTGTGCCTGTTAATCCAGTTGGCGTAATAGTAAATTCTCCGGCAATATTGGTATCTGCTGTTATTTTTATGCGCTTTGGGATATAAAAATATCCAGATGCTTCTGCCTGCGCATAAGGTAACAAATATAAAAATGCACAGAGGTGCTCCAATTCAAAATAATATTTACCATCAGGCTTTCGAATAGCTTTAGCATAACCACAATCATCATCAAAAGTAGTATAAAAATCACCATTTTCACGTGTATGCCAAGCATAGTCTCCATTGCCATTTACAACAATATTTACTTTATTATAAGCTGTTGCATTTTTCCCTGGATAATAGATGTCGTATGAAGGCTCTGTAAAATTCTTACCTCTGAAAATAAAGTCCGCTACATCTGCTGTCTGAATTGGCCACATTGAGGTATCACCCCATGGTTTACTTGCTGTTCCGTCAGCTAAATATACCTTATCACCTGCTGTCCAAAAAAACTTAGAATTAGGTCCTTTACTATAATTATAATCGAAACCTGTTCTACTCTTTGCGCCAGCACTTGCACTACTCTTTCCTCCAACAAACACAGTTCCGTCTGTTTGTTTATCGCCCTTTGTGTCACCTTTTGTGAGGTCATCATTTGTACAACTTACAGTCATGGCAAACAAACCAAGCATTAGTGCTAAGCATTTGATATTAATTATCTTTTTCATCTTCATTTTGTTCAAAAAAGTTGTTATCGTAATCGCTAAATACATTCTTCTTTACATCACCAATCGGTGGATTAACGATTGGTTTCTTATGTCCTCCCGAAATTGTTGAGGGTGTAGTAAGAAGGCTCTCTGTTAAGATGGGCACAATCTTAATTTGAGGCATAGAATACCTCTTTTTCTTGCAATTTGTTTCCATTATCTTTTTGTTAAGTACTATATTTCCTATGTTTAAAGCGTTATAAGTATTGCTGTTGAGAGTTTATATATCTTTAGCCGTATTTTTGTCTTATTGCTGTCCACTTATTCATAAAAGGTGGACAAAAACCTTGCAAACGCCTGCAAAATTAGGCTTTTTAAGCGAAACAAACAAATATTTTATTGTCTTTTTGCAGTGAATGTTTGTATAATCATACAGAAAGAATTACTCATAAATCTACTTGGTTACTTTCTCAAAGCCTTTATATAAAGCCTTCTCAGAAAGTTTGTATCTACCTTAAACTTTTCTTTTTTCTTGTTGTCCACCTTTTATGAATAGGTGGACATTTTTTTTAGAGACACAAACTCTACTCTCTATTTTGTTAAATCATACACGAAATATTTGTGTATGTCGCAAAAAAGTGCGAATATTGCAAACGAAAATAAAATGCTTACAAGCATTTGAATGTTGGAAATAATATCAATAGGAAGAAAAAGCATTTGAAAATGGAAGAGATTGAATATCATCACAGGCTACCAATGCAACTTAGATTTACAGACGCAGACCAGTTTGGACACATCAACAACACGGCATACTTTCAATATTATGACACGGCAAAGATTGACTATGTGCGTCAAGTGTGTGATATCCCAAAAGGTAATTATGCCATTTTTGCTGCTCATGTCGAGGCAGACTTCCTTGCACAGGTACATAGCACTGACCATGTTGAAGTGCAAACAGCTATTACCGAAGTAGGCACAAAGAGCTTTACATTACTTCAAAGACTTGTGGATACCGACACAAAAGAGGTGAAGTGCATAGGCCGCACCATCATGGTGGCATACGATCTCAAACAAAATAAATCTATGCCGATGTTGCCTGAATGGATAGATGCAATCTGCAAATTTGAAGGTCGCGATGTAAGAAGGAAGGGATAAGCCTCAAAAAGAGTATCTGCTTTCAATGATTCATCATCTATTAGATAACACCTCACGTGCGCGAAAGAGAAAGACTACTGCAATCTTACTCTCTATTGTCTTTATAATCGTTATCTTCTCGGTTGCCAATCCTTCAACAAGCAGATTCTGGCCCAAGTGCCTTTTCAAACTCATTACAGGCTTCGATTGCCCGATTTGCGGTTTACAACGTTCATTATATGCCTTTCTTCATGGAGATTTCTCGCATGCAATAGCTTACAATTATTATTTAATTCTAGCCCTCCCCTACACTTTCTCATGTCTTGTTTTCACATTACTTCCACAAGGGAAAACAAAAAAGAGAGTGAAGAATATTATTATAAGCAAACCTGTTTTATGGTTCTACGCTATCACATTCTTTGCGTGGCTCATCATCAGAAACAGCTATCATCTTTGATGATGAAGCAAAAACGTCTCTTCTTTCCATAAAGACAAGCACACACAAAGATACAATAAAATAAAGTCTTTCCTGACGTTTACATTCAGGAAAGGCTTTTTCAATTATTCGTCAATTAGGCACTCATACCCTCTTTATGTTCTATTTTGAAGATGAAAAAGGATAACTCAAGATTCCACCTTTGAGGTTTATCACCTTAAATCCCATGCCGGCAAGAAGTGTTGCAGCGGTCATGCTACGTTTTCCTGACCTACAATAAACATAAACAAGTTTTGAAGGATCAAGCACTTTCTCTGCTTTTTCCTTAAAACCAGGCTGCAACACATCAATATTCACCGCATAAAGGATATGTCTTTCACCATATTCCTCTGCCGTACGAACATCAAGAAGTTGCACACTGTCTTTCGTTATTGCCTTCTGAAAGGCTGCTGCATCAACAGAAGTTATATTCTCTTGTTGTGCACACGCTGATAATACACCGCTCAATAACATACAAAGTATTGCTTTAATCTTATTCATTTATACATTTATTATTTTGAATGTGCTGTAAAGAATCAGTTTATATCATCTCAAACAACACCTTATTAATATATAACAACTTCTAAATCACGACTTAATATCCAGCAGACAAGCCTTCCAACTTCATCGCCATAGGAAACACAACCTCATTTTCCATAGCAATATGTTCGTCAAGTGCCTGACGGAACTGTTTCAAAAGATTCATCGCTTCCATATAGTCTTCATCTGCATTTTCGGGCGCAGTATAATTGTTTGTCAATGCTGCTATGCGATTGTGACGTTCAGTTTCATCGCCATGATCAGCCATCATCACACTTATTGGGCCTTGAATAGAACCGCAATGAAATGGCTCTATCTTCTGACCTATGCTGTATGCACTATACATTTCGAGGATATACGGATAGAGCACACGCTCCTCTTTCGTGCAATGTGTTTCGAGATCATAAAGCGAATTGCGGAAATGATCCGTTACTTTCAATAAATTTGGATTGTCTTCGCGATGTGCTTCTGCCACCTCAATGAGTTTATTCAAGATAGCAGGTCCTTGTTCACGTATCCCTCTATGATGCACTTTCAATACATAATCAACCAATAAGTCGAGCGGCCATTGCTCGAATGGATAAATAGAATTCATAATTTTGTTTCTTATTTAATAATGTGTGCAAAGTTAAATAAAAACAAATAAAGTCCACGTAACAATTGTTACCCTCTACTGGTTAATAATGGTTAAGGTATGTTTTATAACATATCCATAGCAAATTTTATTCGAATTAATTCCTCAAACCATTAAAAAGTTATTACCTTTGGCAAAAACAATGGAGGACATTACAATGAAAAAGATTACTGCCGAGAACTTTGATGAACTCTATGTAGACAAAATTGAGCTGGCAGAGATTGATAAATTTGTTTGTAACGAGATGAGCAGACAGATTCATCGCTATATAAAAGGCATGTCAGGTTCAAAGAATATCATGCTCAAATTCGAAGAATCTCTCTCCAAACTAAGCCTTACAGAGAAGGAAAACGCAATCGCTCAATACATAGATTTGAACCGAAAGGTCATCAGTGGATTAGATTGGAAGATGGTCATTATACGTGCTTCGGCCAACTATTGTGACACGTATGGCTACTGGCTTCAAATGATTAATAACCCCCGAAAGATAGTAGCCTACCTGCAACGCATCAAGAAAAAATACATCAAGTTTCATGAAGTGTTCGAAGAAAACGGTAAGTTTGGCATCAAAAATCACGAAGGAAAGATTCTTGTTCATGCGCTCTATGATTTCCTTCGCACACCATATGTCTACGTAGATGACCTTTGCATGATGCCTGTTATCGCTGAAAAGAATGGCAAGATGGGCTTGATTCTCCCTGATGGAAAAGACACGGTGATAGCTGAATTCATTTACGATGACATGCAATTGCGCTGCGAACCACCTTATTTTGAGGGCATTCAAGGGAAGAAACACATCTTGATTGACAGATACGGCAAACGTAGGTAACTTCCATTCAAACTTCTATCACGGCATAAACCCTTATGATTTTAGGAGTAAGCATAAGGGTTTATGCCAATCATTCATGTATAAACGCAGCAAGAAAATTGTCATAAAAAATATCAATAAAACAGAGATTATTTTTTGATGAAATAGAAATAAAACAGCGATTTAGTTGTTAAAATTCCAAGACTTCCAACAAATAAGATATCCATTTTGGGGTATTTAAGCCTTAATATGCCTCATTTCAATTTTCTAAATCAATCAGATAAGTTCACAAAAAGCCTGCATCCACAAGCTAAAACCAGTCATATTGAACCACAATAACAATCATTTTACACATCAAAATCAAGGAAAGCAAGGCATAAAGCCATGTGTTTATTATAAATATCTGAACGCCAACAGCTTACAATACAGCTAAAAAACTCACCGATTTAACCTCAAGTTACGATTGATTCAAAACGAGTCCAATTCTCAGAAGCCTTCTGTTCATAAAATTGACAATAACCATCTGTATCAAACAATTCATCAAAACAGAAGTAAATCTCACTTCCACCTTTTCATTAAGCAGTCGAAACAAACATCATATTCGTGTGCCTATAGCTATCAAGAATAAGTATAAATGACAACATTCTTGTTTGATAGACAAATCATCTGAAGTGCAAAATCTATTGAAAACACAGCTAACATGATGATGAAGGAAATGCACAAAAAAAATCAGACCTTGCAAATATAATTGTTATATCGGCTAAGTCTGACTATCTTCTGTCTCTCTTTATCTTGAAGAAAAAACTGAATCAAATTGAGTTTTCAGTCGTTTTTTCTTTGAGCCTCTTGTCGGATTCGAACCAACGACCCCGAGATTACAAATCACGTGCTCTGGCCAACTGAGCTAAAGAGGCGAGGTGGGCAAGCTATCCTTATCGCGTCGCTACAACCAAGTACCCTTGCTACGTTCCCATCCTGGGGGATTCCGAGGGAGCAGACCGTAAGGGACTTGCCCATGTTTGCCTTTGAAAGCGCGTGCAAAAGTAGGGATTTTATTTGTAAATGCAAAATAAACGTGAAGTAATCTCTGCTCTTTTAACGTCTATTTACAAATCAACCACGGTTATTCCAGCACCACCAAATTGAACGTGTTCATCTGCATAATGCACCACATTGGGCACTGTTGAAAGATATTGACGTATGAGATTGCGCAAAATACCATTTCCTTTACCATGTAAAATACGCACGCGGCTCATCCCCATCAATATGGCATCGTCAATAAAGTATTGTACAGCATTCAAAGCTTCGTCTCCTCTCATGCCACGAACATCAAGATCTTGCTTAAAGTTCTTGCGGTGGTCATCAATTGTATCGCGTGTTGTTCGACTCACTTGATAGGCTGTTTCAACACTTTGTGAGGTTGATTCTGTTGATGATGTAGCAGCCTCTAATCGATTCACACGTATTTTTGAGCGCATATCTCCAAAGACAACAGTACACATTTGCCCATCTATCGACTCTATTGTTCCAGTCGACTTCAGTCCCCGAATACGTACGGTGTCTCCAACAGCCAATACAGCCTTTGTCTTATCTACAGCGAAGTTGGTTGTAAATTCCTCTTTTTTACTTGCAGAAACAGCCTGTTCAGACTTCTCCTGTCTACGTTTCTCCTTACGCAATTTACGCTGACGCAGCTGTTCAACCTTCTTTTCAAACTCATCATCTGACATGAGCCCATGCCCCTGTTTGCCTTTCACGGGTTGTCCTTCTTTAACAGCCTGTTCAAACTGATGGAGTTCCTCACGAATCTTTTTCGTTACTTCCTTCTCTGCTTGCTGCTCTCTTATCTCACGAATAGCATTCTCTATACGGCGATTACTCTCTCGAAGTAATTCTTCAGCATCGGCTTTTGCCTTTGTGACAATTGTCTTACGTTGTTGCTGAAGTTCTTTAATCTCTTGTTCATAGCGTTCTATCGTTTTCTCCATCTCCTTTTCGCGTTGATGGATAGTCTGCCGTTTTCCCTCCCAATAGCGCTTATCTCGCACTATATCTTGAAGATATTTATCGCTCTGAATATAATCACTTCCAACGATTTCTGACGCTTCAGCGATAACATCTTCAGGCAATCCAATCTTTCGTGCAATCTCTATGGCAAACGAACTACCAGGTCTTCCTATGGCCAACTGAAAGAGAGCACGCATCTCATGACGGTCATAGAGCATGGCACCATTCACTACTCCCGGGTGGGTATCTGCGAAATGTTTCAGATTCTGATAGTGAGTTGTTATGACACCCCACGCTCCCTTCCGACAGAACTTATCCAAAACACTCTCTGCAATGGCTCCACCTATTTGAGGTTCTGTGCCAGTTCCAAACTCATCTATAAGGATTAATGTACGACTTGTGGCCTGCTTCATCATGTTTTTCATGTTGAGCAGGTGGGAAGAATAAGTAGAAAGATCGTTCTCTATGCTTTGTTCGTCACCAATATCAATCATCAAGTCTTCAAAGATACCACACGAAGAACGTTCACTAACAGGAATAGGGACTCCGCATTGTAACATATATTGCAACAACCCTACCGTTTTCAAACAAACCGATTTACCTCCAGCATTCGGACCAGAGATAATAAGTATGTGCTTCTCAGGCGTCAAAGTAATGTTCAAAGGAACGATTTTTGCACCGCGAACTTCCAATTGTTTTTCAAGTAAAGGGTTACGAGCTTCTATCCAATCCATATAGGGTGAAGTGCTCAACTGAGGTGAAAGTCCTCGTATTTGCTTTCCAAACTGCACTTTAGCTTGTAGGAAATCTATGATACCAAGAAAGTGAAAAGAATCTAATATCTCACGAACATTTGGACGAACATGCTGTGTTAATGCGGTTAAAATACGTATTACCTCTTGGCGTTCCTCAGCCTCTAACTTACGAATATGATTATTTGCTTCAACAACTTCTGTTGGTTCTACGAAAACAGTACGTCCTGTTGCACTCTCATCATGTACTATTCCATTGATGCGCCGCTTCAAACCAGGAGCTACAGGGATAACCAACCGGCCATCACGAACAGCCGGTGTAACATCCTTATCAATGAGTCCATCTACTTGTGCTGCACGAAGAATGCCGTAAATGGTACGTGAAACAGAACCCTCGGCGCGCGAAAGTTCACGTCGAAGACGCTGTAACTCGGGCGAAGCAGTATCACGCATGTGTCCAAACTTATCAATCACCTGATCAATACGCTGCACAAGGTTTGGGAAAGTGGCTATACCATCAGACAAAAGGAATAGCGCTTTGCCAACCATCTGCTCATCATCATCAGGATGAAGGATTGTAACAATCTTATGAATAGTGTCAAGCGACCGGCGCAAATGAAAGAAATCTTCTTCTTCCAAGTGTGTATTTGCTATACGTGCACGGCTCACACTCTCGCGCACATCAAAGATATTGTCTAATGGAAAATCGGGATTTTCTTCAAGAAGCAACCGAAGTTCGTCTGTCTGTTGATGCCATTCATTTACAGTTTCTACATCATCAGAGAAGGTCATTGCTTCGACTTGAGACTGCCCTAAAGGCGAAAGACAACGCTCATTCAACATAGAACGTATCTCTGAGAAACCAATCTTTATTTCAAAATTATCTGGATATATCATAACTATTACTATCGATTGCAAAGGTAATAAAAAATAAAAATAAGACAAAAAGTAATGACGTATTATATATATGTGGTGGAAAAACGTTATCTTTGCAATGTTTATAAACGTAATTTTAATTGATGATTAGTTTTAATGCCATTACCCAGACAAAGGCGTTTGCACGACAGGACGGCGTATTTCTGAGTATGTTATGGATGATAACCTTTGCATTGGTGGTTTATTTGCCCAAGACGGACATTGGCGGACTGCTCGTTTTCTCGACTCCTTTGTTTGTCGCGTGGCGAATGATTCGCTTTCGCAACTATGCTCTTGACGGCATCATGAGCTACCGCAGAGCGCTTGTCTATTGCTTTTATACGTTCTTCTACGCCTCACTTCTATTCGGAGTTGCCCTTTTTATCTATTTTAGATTCATAGACAATGGCCGATTTCTTGGCGTGATGAGCTCCGCAGTATTCCAAATGATGCCACTCTATAAGCAGAATGGAGTAAGTACTCAACAGTTGACAGATGGCTTGGCAATGCTTGAACAGCTCACCCCAATGGAACTATCTTTCTTGATTTTCATCTACGGAATAATGATAGGATGGTTCTGTTCGATATTTATTGCATTCTTTGCAAAACTTAAACATTAAAATTTTTATTTGAAACCAATGGATATAACAGTTGTTATCCCTCTTTATAATGAGGAAGAATCGTTACCCGAACTCCACGCATGGATTAAACGTGTGATGGAAAACAACCAGTTCAGCTACGAGATTATCTTCATCAATGACGGCAGTACAGACCATTCATGGAATGTAATTGAAGACTTAGCACATAAAGATTCAAATGTAAAAGGCATCAAATTTCGCCGTAATTATGGTAAGAGTCCTGCCTTATATTGTGGATTTGCAGAAGCAGAAGGTGATGTTGTCATCACTATGGACGCAGATCTTCAAGACTCACCTGACGAGATTCCAGAGCTCTATCGCATGATAAAAGAAGAGAATTACGACCTCGTTTCGGGATATAAGCAAAAACGTTACGACCCATTATCAAAGACTTTACCAACAAAACTCTTTAATGCTACGGCAAGAAAGATTAGTGGAATACATAATCTTCACGACTTTAATTGTGGGTTAAAAGCATATAAGAAGGACGTGGTTAAAAACATAGAAGTCTATGGAGAGATGCATCGTTACATCCCATATCTGGCAAAAAATGCAGGTTTCGACCGCATTGCAGAGAAGGTTGTGCAGCATCAGGCACGCAAATATGGCAAGAGTAAGTTTGGATTAAATCGCTTTTTCAATGGATATTTAGATCTTATTACACTGTGGTTCCTTAGTAACTTTGGAAAGAAACCCATGCATGTATTTGGTTTCTTAGGCAGTTTAATGTTTTTTATCGGCTTTATTGCAGTGGTATGTATTGGAGCTGATAAGGCTTATGCACTCTTTTGTCATATTCCACAAAGACTTATCACAGACTCCCCTTACTTCTTTATTGCATTAACGATGATGCTTTTGGGAAGTCAATTCTTTCTTGCAGGCTTCATTGGAGACTTGATTAGTCGACAAAATCCAAATAGAAATGACTATCAAATAGAAAAGAAAATCTAACAAAGATAGCAACATCATGAAGGAGAATCAATCAAAATTAGCAACCTATTCCATCGGTCTGCTCACTGTAATGCTTATACTTGTAGGCTGTTCGACTATCGATTGTTCACTCAATAATCGTGTAATATGTAAGTATAAGCTTGCAGGTGAGATAAAAACGCTTAATAGTAAAATGACCATTACTGCCAATTTACATAATGGGAATGATTCTGTTATCATCAATCAAGCGGAAAAGACCGACAGCTTTGAACTTCCAATGAGCTATAGTATGCCTATAGATACATTCTACATTGATATCAATGGTACGACAACTAATTTGAGAGATACGATTGCAGTGACGAAAACCGACATGCCACATTTTGAATCTGTGGATTGCAGTCCTGCCATATTTCATAAGATTACGGCAATAAACTATACGCAACACGCAATAGATTCTATTGTCATCAAACAACCAAACGTAACCAATAATGTTACAAAGAGTAATTTCTTCATTTACTTTAAGAGTGCTGATTTTTAGTAGTTGTTCGTTACTTTCATTAACAACGTCTGCACAACAGAAAGTGAAAACCAACACGATTGAGCGTGACACTATACCTCTGTTTAGGGGAATTGCGGTCTCAACAGACTTGGTTGGCCCTGCACAATTAGCCTTTGGAGACTATGGTCAAGTTCAAGCTTCGCTACGATTGAACTTAAAAGACAAATGGTTTCCTATTGTAGAATTAGGCTATGGCAAAGCTGATGCTAAGGATATCACGACAAAAATGGCTTATAAGACAAGCGCTCCGTATGGTCGAATCGGTATGGATTGGAACCTAAGTAAAAACAAACACGATATTTATCGTATTTATGGAGGAGCAAGATACGCTTATACAACATTTAAATATGATATTGATGGGCAGAATATTACTGACCCAATATGGGGAAATCAAATAGATTTCACCGCACACCAACAAAAAGCTGACTACCATTGGCTTGAGTTTTCATTCTCTATTGACGCTAAAATCTGGGGACCACTAAGAATGGGATGGAGTGTGCGTTATAAAAGAAGGCTCTACCATTCACATGCAGACATCGGAGAACCATGGTATATTCCTGGCTTCGGTCGTAACGGGAATAGCCGTCTTGGCGGTGAGTTTAACATCACAATGGAACTATGAGAAAAGGTAAAAAAATATATATTCAGGCGGCATTTCTGCTCTTCTTAATTGTAGGGACAATCCTTATTATTCGTCAACAACGTGATATGCCCTATCAACACAATGAAGGTTTCATCTTTGGAACGGTTTATCACGCCGCATACCAATACGATAAAGACCTCAATAAGGAAATAATTGCAGAATTAAATAAGGTGGATAACGAGTTCTCTATGTTCAATAAACATTCTACAGTAACTGCTTTTAACCAAGGAAAAACGATAGAAGCCAATAAGATGTTTATGCAGGTACTCACTCTTTCCCAAACCATTAATAAGGAAACCGGCGATGCTTTTGACATTACAGTTGCTCCTTTAGTTAATGCTTGGGGCTTTGGATTCAAACACCAACAATTACCTGACCGCCAACAAGTGGATAGTTTACGAGCTCTAATGGGTATGCAATACATCAAAATAGAACATACTCGTGGAAAGACTTTAATCAAATCGACACACAAAGGATTAATGCTTGACTTCAGCGCCATAGCAAAAGGCTACGGAAGTGATGCAGTAGCTACTGTGATGCGACGCCATGATATCAAAAACTACATGATAGAGATAGGTGGAGAAGTTATCACCAGTGGGCTAAGTGAAAAGCGCTTACCTTGGAAAATCGGCGTAACAAAACCAAGTGATGACTCTTTAAATACAAAGCAAGAACTGCAAACAGTCTTGAATGTGACCGATAAGGGTATGGCTACCAGTGGTAATTATCGGAACTTCTATTATAATAAAGGAAAGAAATTGGCCCACACTATCGACCCACGTACAGGCTATCCTGTTCAACATAGCCTTCTTTCTGCGACAGTATTAGCTAAAAGTTGCGCTGAAGCTGACGGCTATGCAACAGCCTTTATGGTGCTCGGAATAGAGAAAGCAAAGGCTGTTTTGGACAAACATCCTGAACTAATGGCCTACTTTATCTATGCCGATAAGGGAGGGAAGAATAAAGTTTGGTATTCACCTTCATTGGAAAAGAAGATTACTAAATAACAAAGTATGGAGTACGACCTACAATTATATTCCCAGTTATTAATCCTACCATTATTCCAAGGATTAGGAAAGGCGGACTTAGAATCTGTCGTTGCTCACACGAAATTAGGCTTTCATAAATATGAAGCAGGAGAGATTATCGTCTCAGAAAATGATATTTGTAATCGACTCTTTTTCCTTTTAAAAGGACAAATAGAAGTAACAACCATAGCTGCAGGCCATAGTTACCAAATTACGGAGACCATAATGGCTCCCGAATTACTACAACTTGAGCGCCTGTTTGGACTCACTCAACACTTCTCAAAGACGTTTAAAGCTGTGACAACTTGCAGCATTTTAACGGTTGAAAAGAGTGAAGTTATACGACTAAGTGACGAGTTTTTAATCTTTAGAATTAATCTTTTCAATATCCTATCTACGTGTACACAGAAGTATGAACGTATGCTATTACGACAACATGCGAAATCTCTTGAGAGCAGAATCATACGCTTTTTTGCAGATAGATGCATACGACCAGCAGGACGAAAGATAATCAAAATAAAGATGACTCAACTGGCACTCGAACTCAATGACAGTCGAAGAAACGTGTCAAAAGCTTTAAATTATTTGGAAACAGAAGGCATTGTGTCACTCAAACGTAATTTCGTTGAGATCAAACATATAGAGGATGCCTTGCAAAATATTGAATTATAAGAAGGACTTAATATGGATAAGATAACTGAACAAAAGAGAATTAATCCGTTTTTTGAGGATTATGGTACACCACATTATACAATACCATTTCCTAAAATAAAGACTTCTGATTATGAAGAAGCCTTTATGGAGGGAATCAGACGAGATGATGAACTAATAGAGAAGATGGTCAATGACCCTTCAACTCCTACATTTGAAAACACTTTAGCACGTGTGGATGTAGAGAAAGGAGAACGTTATTATGATCTCCTCGACCATGTTTCAACCGTTTTCTCGTGCATGTTAAGTGCGGAAACCAATGATGAACTTGACGCATTGGCACAGAAAATGAGTCCTATCCTCACTAAACATGCAAATGATGTCAGCCTCAACGAGAAACTATTTGAACGTATTAAATATGTATATGACCATCCCAATCGCGAACTTACGCCTGAAGAGCAGATGCTACTCAACAAAAGTTACGACGGCTTTGTTAGGAGTGGAGCGCTCTTAGACGCTTCAGGAAAGGAGCAACTACGTAAGCTTACAGAAGAAGCAAGCATGTTGGCACTGCAATTTTCACAAAATGTCTTGAAAGAAACAAAGGCTTTTGAATTGCACATTACAGATGAGAAGCAACTTGATGGGCTACCCGACACAGCCAAGGATGCAGCTGCTCATTTGGCAAAAGAAAAGGAAAAGTCTGGTTGGTTGTTTACACTTGACTTCCCAAGCTACTCTCCTTTCATGACATACTCTACCCAACGGGAGCTGCGCAAACAGCTATTTATGGCCAAGAACACTGAATGTACGCACAACAACAGCGAGAATAATCTTGAGATTTGTAAACGATTGATAAATCTGCGTCGTGAAATCGCACAACTATTAGGCTTTAAGACCTATGCAGACTATGTCTTAAAGCATCGTATGGCCAGTGATGTTAAACATGTTTACAATCTACTTGACGAACTTATAGCTGCTTACAAGCCAACAGCAATCAAAGAAAAAGAGGCTCTTGTAGCCCTATCTAAAAGATTGGAAGGCGAAGATTTTGAAATGAAGCCATGGGATGTTGGCTTCTATTCGCATAAGTTGCAGATGGAAAAATATAACTTAGACGAGGAAATGCTACGCCCTTACTTTGAGCTTTCAAAAGTAATTGAAGGTGTGTTTGGGCTTGCCAATCGACTCTATGGCATTACTTTTAAACCTAACGACAAGATTCCTGTTTATCATCCTGACGTAAAACCTTATGAAGTTTACGACAAAGACGGAAGTTTTTTGGCTGTGCTTTATACTGACTTCCACCCACGTAAGGGGAAACAGGGAGGTGCATGGATGACTGAATTCAAAGGACAATGGATTGATTATAAAGGAAACAACAGCCGCCCTCACGTCAGTTTGGTGATGAACTTTACTAAACCTACTGCAGAAAAGCCTGCACTTCTGACACTCGGAGAGGTTGAAACATTCCTCCATGAGTTTGGACATTCCCTGCACGGAATGTTCGCAAATACTCGTTTTGAGAGTCTAAGTGGAACGAATGTATGGTGGGATTTTGTAGAACTTCCATCGCAATTCATGGAGAACTACGCTGTAGAAAAAGAATTCCTACGCACCTTTGCCTTCCATTATAAAACCGGAGAGCCAATTCCTGACGAGCTTATTGACCGCATCATCAAAAGTAGGAACTTCATGGCGGGCCATGCATGTCTGCGCCAAGTGAGTTTCGGTCTCTTGGATATGGCCTATTATACGCAGACAAAGCCTTTCAATGAAGATATTATTTCGTTTGAAAAAAAGGCATGGGAAAAGGCTATTCTCAACAAACAATTACCTAATACGTGCATGACTGTTCAATTCAGTCACATCATGGCTGGAGGCTATGCAGCAGGCTATTACAGTTATAAATGGGCAGAGGTACTTGATGCTGATGCTTTCAGTGTATTCAAAAAGAATGGTATCTTTGATCAAAAGACTGCACAAAGTTTTAGAGATAACATACTTTCTAAAGGCGGAACAGAGCATCCTATGACTCTATATAAACGCTTCCGTGGACAAGAACCCACCATCAAAGCACTGTTAGAAAGAAACGGAATAGAATATAAAACAGCACAACATGACAGCTGAAGAAAAACAATATAATTTAGATAACCGCTATCTTCGCATGGCTCGGATTTGGGCAGAGAACTCATATTGCCTCCGTCGCCAGGTTGGTGCCCTTGTTGTTAAAGACAAAATGATTATCAGCGATGGTTACAACGGAACACCAAGTGGCTTTGACAACGTGTGCGAAGATAACGAAGGAGTTACTTATCCCTATGTTTTGCATGCAGAAGCAAACGCTATTACCAAACTCGCTCGCAGCAATAATAATAGTGATGGGAGTACGCTTTACGTGACAGCTTCACCTTGTATCGAGTGTGCGAAACTCATTATACAGGCTGGTATCAAGCGCGTCGTCTATGCAGAGAAGTATCGTTTGGAAGATGGAATAGACTTATTGCGCAAAGCGGGGACTGAAGTGATTTACATGGAACAAAAGAAAGACTATGGAACAGAAGAAAAATAACCGGTGGATGCCACTCATTATGGCCCTTTGTGTTATAGCGGGCATCTTCATGGGAACCTTTTATGCCAATCATTTTTCGGGCAATCGACTCAACATTATCAATTCTGGTAGCAGCCGACTCAGTAACCTTTTGCACATTATTGACGACCAATATGTCGACAAAGTGAATATTGACTCGCTCGTAGATAAGGCTATTCCTCAAATATTGGGAGAGCTTGATCCTCACTCTGTCTATATTAGTGCGAAGGATGTTCAGGCTGCTAACGACGACTTGAAAGGCTCATTCTCAGGCGTAGGCATTGAGTTTACGATTCGACAAGATACCATCCATGTGCAGAATGTTATTAAAAATGGTCCTGCTGACCGTGCAGGCATTCTGGCAGGCGACAAGATTGTCAACGTAGATGGTAAACCTTTTGTCGGTAAAATCGTAACAAACGAAGAAGCTATGCGGCGATTAAAGGGGCCGAAAGATACGAAAGTGAAGATTGGAGTGAAACGCTATGGTCAAAAAGCCGTTAAATATTTCACCGTAACACGTGGCGAAATTCCAACCAAGAGCATATCTGCCACCTATATGATTGATGATAAAACAGGATATATCCGCATCAAAAACTTCGGTGAAACCACCTATCCTGAGTTACTCATTGCCTTGGCAAAGCTTTCTCAAAACCGTTTCAGTAATCTCATCATTGACTTACGTGACAACACAGGAGGCTATCTGAATAGTGCTGTTCAGATAGCCAATGAGTTCCTTCCAAAGAATAAACTCATCGTTTATACAGAGGGACGGAAGAGTCCCCGCCAAGAGTATCGCTCGGATGGACGTGGTAGTTATCAGAACATTCCACTCGTTGTACTGATTAACGAGGGTTCTGCTTCAGCCGCAGAAATCTTTGCTGGTGCCATGCAAGATAACGATAGAGCAACCATTATCGGTCGACGTTCGTTTGGAAAGGGGCTTGTTCAGCAGCAGATTGGATTCAATGATGGAAGTATGATTCGTCTAACCATCGCACGATATTACACTCCTTCCGGACGTTGTATACAGAAACCATACACCAACGGAGAGGATATTGACTACCAACAAGACCTCATGTCACGTTATCAACACGGTGAGTTCTTCTCATCAGATAGCATTAAGCACACAGGTCCTGCCTATCATACGGGCATCGGAAGGATCGTGTATGGAGGAGGTGGAATCACTCCAGACATCTTCGTTCCTGAAGATACTTTGAACATCACCTCCTATTATAAACAGGCTGCAATGAGTGGACTCATCCTCCAGTTTGCCTATACTTATACCGACGATAACCGCATTAAGCTGAATAACTTCAAAGACATGATGCAACTTAGCGACTATCTTAAGAAGCAAAATATGGTAGATAAGTTTGCCACTTATGCGGACAGGCATGGACTTAAGCGTCGAAACTTGATGATACAGAAGAGTCGTAAGCTCCTCAACCGATACATAGATAGTCGTATTATCTATAATATGCTTGATGAACAAGCTTGGATTGAATACATCAACCAAGATGATCCGGTTATCCAAACGGCACTTCGCGTGTTCAAAAACAATGCAGCTTTCCCCAAAAAGAAAAAGGCCAAACCCACAAAAAGGAAGTTAGCTATACTGCAAGGAAACGAAAACCTGTATTTTGAACGCAATCTTATAGCGCATGCGTAAAGACGAATTACGACACGAAATAAACTTGCAAAAGCGACAACTCACACGTGAAGAGCTGCGTGAGCAATCGCTTTTGCTTGTCAATAAGGCGCTTTCCCACCCTCGTGTCAACGCTGCTCAAACCATCCTTCTCTATTATTCCATGCCCGATGAGGTGCATACACACGAGTTGATAGACACACTCTACAAACAAGGAAAAACGATATTGCTCCCTGTAACCTTAGAGAACAGCCTCGAAGTCAGGCGTTATGAGGGGCAGAAAAGCCTTAAAGAAGGACGTGCTTTCCATATCATGGAACCAACTGGTGACGTTTTTTCATCTCTTGACAAGATTGAACTCGTCATTGTTCCTGGCTTAAGTTTCGACCTAAAAGGCAATCGTTTAGGACGTGGAAAGGGCTATTATGACCGCTTTCTAAAACTCGTTCCTCAGGCCTATAAATTGGGATTATGTTTCGATTTCCAAAAGGTTGATGCCGTACCTGTAGAAGATTATGACGTAAAAATGGACGAAATTCTTTAATAAATTACGAATAAAATCTATTCACTTATGAAAAAGAATATCATTGCAACCTTGCTATTAAGCCTTTTTTCACTATCTATCAGTGCACAATATACTAAAGGAGACTTCTTCATTCAACCCAGATTAGGCTTCAATATGTCTAAATTCGTTGGTAGCGGACTCCTTTATAGTCCCAAATGGAAGGCTGGTTATGAAGCAGGTGTTGAGGCAGAATGGTTTGTTTCCACCCACAATTCACTCTCTTTTGGCTTAGCATATCGGCAGATTGGCTGTGGGTTCAACTACAAGGAGATTCACGACATGTGGTACATGAAAGGCACCGACAAGTTGGAACGCCTCAACATGAACTATATTGCACTGCCCGTCATGTATAATTTCTACGTTAAACCCCATCTCGCCTTTAAGATAGGAGTTGAAGTTAGCGGTCTGCTCACGGCAAAACTTCACGCTCATAGTTATGGAAAGATGGCCGATCCACTACCAGGAAACGATGGATATAGCTCAGATGATGACGTTACAAAGTATGTATGGCATGACTATAGTCATCATGAAACAACAGAGAAGAATAACGATTTCAAACGCGTTTGTGTTGCTATTCCCGTCGGAATCAGTTATGACTACAAACAGTTTGTCATGACAGGAATTGTGCATATCGACCTCAATAGAATCTATACGTATGATAAAATCTATATTCCTGGTGGCGGAATGTCAGACAAACATGGACTGCGAAACCTTTATATTGGCATCACAGCAGGCTATAAATTTAAGCTCTAACACCCTATATAGCCTCATGAAATTAATCAGTCGCTAAAATAAGTTGCAGGAAATAGGGATTAACCTATAAGCAAATAGGGATATCCTTCACGATAAATCACTTTCTGTTTCTATATTTGCGATAAACAAAACTATACAACTATGAAACAACAACTACACAGATTCAGCCTATTATTCGTTATGCTCCTCATGGCTTTCAGCTTTGAAGCTGCAGCAAAAGACAAGCGAATCATTGAGAGAGGCATGACAAAACAGGAAGTAATGAGTATTCTCGGTACCCCGAAAGCCTCAAGTTTTGATCAGGCAGGAACGCGTTGGGAGTACATCAAGAGTAAGTTGTTAGACATTTACGACGTATATGTGCGCATCGAATTTGACAACCGTGACCGCGTCGTCAACTATCAAGAAACCATTATACCACGTCAAGCGGCTAACCAAAACAACATGATTGTCGGCAATCCTACTGATGAATTTCGTCATCCCTACCCTGCTTTCTACGATGAATGTCTAAGTGAAAACGAGTTTACTATACTCTATGACCGAATGAACAAAGCTAATTTTGATGACAATAGAATGGCACTTCTTGAGGTGGCTTGCCTGAGAAGTCTTTTCACTTGCCGTCAAAGTGCACAATTGTTGAAGTTGTTTACATTCAGTGATAGCAAACTAAAGGCCCTACGTTTCATGGCGCGTCAGATTGTAGACCCACAGAATGCATACGTTATCTATCAGGATTTCACGTTTGATAGCGATAAAGATAAGGCGGCAAGAATTATCCATGAGCGTCAAATGCGATAGAAAACAACACTGGATTTGAATAGCAACTAAAAGTCATAAAAACATAAAAAGAGATATTTCTCCAATCTTATTGACACTCAACCACTTACAAATCGCGCTGCGATTTGCATCAAGTGACACTGCAATCTGCCTCAAAAGACCGTGTGATATACGTCACATCATACGGTCATTTGACGCAAACAGCGAGAAGCGATAAGGCATATTATCTCACCATTCAAAAGAATTTAATATCACTAATGATGAAACTTCCAACCTGACTATTGAGTCGTTGCACAAGTTTCTGACGCATCATACTGAGGTCTTGGCGTAAAGCTGGATTATTAATCTTTACGAATAACGTTTGGTTTTTTATGAATTTATCACTGGTGTAACGCGAAATCGTTGGACCAACCACAGCATCCCACGACGCGATAAGCCGCCTTTGAAGCAGTGGAGTCTCAAAACCTTCCTTGCGAAGTACCATTTGCAAGAGGTCGGATAGAGATTTAACATCACGCTTAAACATTAGTTTTTCTCCTCAATTTCACCATTATCAACCGAAAACAACTTATAATCGAAGTCACCACGAGCAAGTATTTGGTCGAGATGATCACGGTTAGTATCAGTTATAAAGATTTGACCAAACTCATCACCGCCAACAAGTTGCACTATCTTTTCAACGCGATTGGCATCTAACTTGTCGAAAATATCATCAAGAAGCAACAATGGAGTATTGTGTGAAGTGCGTCGAAGGAAATCGAATTGTGCCAGCTTTAACGCCAAAGCATAAGTCTTGTGTTGTCCTTGACTGCCTTCTCTCTTCATCTGATATCCATCTAACAGCATCTCAAGATCATCACGATGTACCCCATGAAGTGAGTAACCTACGGCCCTATCTCGATGCCTATCACGTTGTATAGTGTCAAGTAATGGCCCACGTTGTCCATGAGAAACATAATTCAGAGCTACTGTTTCATGTCCTCCCGAGATATGCGTGTAGATGTCTTGGAATACGGGAACGAGTCTCTCTACAAACGAATTACGCTTCTGATAGATGATTTCTCCATTCAAAGCCATTTGCTCTTCCCATATTTCGAGTAAGGCTTTATCGGGTTCTTCCTCCATTTTCAACAAGGCATTTCGCTGCTGAAGTGCTTTATTATAGGCTGAAAGAGCCTCGATATATGCATGATCGTACTGAGAGATTACTACGTCAAGAAGTCGTCTTCTCTCTTCACTTCCCCCCTCTATTAATATCGAATCGGCAGGTGAAGCGAATACAAGTGGGATGAGACCTATATGCTGTGACAGTCTGCGATATTCCTTTTTATTACGCTTAAAGTGCTTTTTCGTGCCACGTTTCATTCCACAATAAATCTGTTCTTCATCCCCTTCATCTGATGAATACTTACCTTCGAGGACGAAAAAGTCTTGATTATGTGTGATTACTTGGGCATCAATTGGGTTGAAAGCACTACGACAAAACGACAAATAATGAACCGCATCGAGTACATTAGTCTTACCAACTCCGTTGCTTCCTATAAAGCAATTGAGTTTCGAAGACAATGAAATCGTTGTTTCACGAATGTTTTTATAATTGATAACTGAAAGTCTTTTGAGTATCATAATCTATTCTGCAAAGTTACCGTTTAATAGGAGAAAAACGAAAAAAAGAATGAATAAATTTCAATATGTGAGAATTATTACGTAATTTTGCGACGTTATATACCGTGCATTTAGAGGGTAGAAACGCCACAAATTGAAAAATAAATAAAAACAACTAATAACAATGGCAAACAAAAATGAACAGGGGGCGCTCGACAACGAGGCACTCATTAAGTCGGAAGTCTTCTTTGAGAAGTACAAGAAAGCAATCATTATTGCACTTATAGCAATAGTCGTTATCATTGTAGGTGCTTTCCTTTACAAAGCTTATGTAGCTGAACCACGCGAAGAAAAGGCCAGTACGGAGTTGGCAAAAGGCCAAGAATACTTCAACGCGGAGCAGTTTGATAAAGCTCTTAAGGGTGATGGTGCAGGCTTTTCTGGCTTACTTAATGTCATCAATAACTACGGAAGTACGGATGCAGCAAATCTTGCGAACCTCTATGTTGGCTTATGTTACGCGAACTTAAATAAGTGGAATGAGGCTGTTAAGTATCTCGATGAATACTCACCTGCCGATGATGCCATGGTAAGTCCTGCTGCAGTAGCGGCACTTGGCAATGCTTATGCTCACGTAAATCAATTGGATAAAGCCATAACAAACTTGCAGAAAGCTGCTGATATGGCTGACAAAGAGGCAAAAGATGATGCAAACAACTCCCTTTCTCCTACCTTTAGACTGCAAGCTGGCATTCTTTTGGAGAGCCAAGGAAAGAAAGATGACGCACTGAAGACATATCAAGATATCAAGAAAAAGTATGTAAATTCTGGCCTTGTACAAAGCCAAGAGATTGATAAATACATAGAAAGAGCATCAAGATAACATGGCAACAGAATTACATCATCTGTCAGATTATGACGTCAATAAAGTTCCTGATGCAAGTAATATGTGCTTCGGCATCGTTGTATCTGAATGGAATCCAGAGATAACTGATGCCTTACTTGAGGGTGCAATGACGACACTTCAGAAGCATGGAACACTCCCAGAGAACATTCATGTGAGGACAGTTCCAGGCAGTTTTGAATTGATTTATGGTGCACATCAAATGGTTTTGCATGGCGGTTACGATGCTGTCATTATCTTAGGAAGCGTCATTCGCGGTGAAACTCCACACTTTGATTACATCTGTCAAGGTGTAACTGAAGGCATAGCACGCTTAAATGCCACACAGGAAATACCTGTTGTGTATGGCCTTTTGACAACAAACGACCTCCAACAAGCAAAAGATCGCAGCGGAGGAAGATTGGGAAATAAAGGTGATGAGTGTGCTGTTGTAGCAATAAAAATGGCTAAATTCTAAATAAAGAGATGAAACTTCACCAATTGTTACAAGCGTATGAGTTCGACGAACTTATGCCTGTGATTAATGAAATGTTTCCAGGCACAGCGAAATATCGTGAGCCTTTGAAGAAAGCTTACGACATAATGGTAGGCATGAAGCCTGTAAACTCAAGCAAGAGCATTCGTTATAAGCTCATCAAAGGCAAGGGAGAAGAACAATATATGGGTGCTGAGGACGCGAATTTCAAAGGAAATTGGGAGGTGATTCTCGGCAAAGACGTCTCCCGAGAGAAAGGAGTTGACCTCAATGATGCTGAGGTTTTGGCCAATTGTTTAGTCAATATGTGCTTTATAAGCAATTATCCTCGTCAGTTTGAAGAGGCACATCAAGCGCTATTAAAAGAGTAAACGAATTACAAAGCATATTAAAATGAGATGGAAGTAGAATCTTTCATCTCATTTTTTTGTTTATAACAAAACCATCAGATAAAAGAAAAGCAGTGATTACACGAAATGCAATCACTGCCTATTCTATCTTTATTATCGGCTTAAAATGCCTTAAAACTTAATACTTAAGCTTGGCGACGACCATATTGTTCATCAAGATTGAACAAAGAGTTATTGCCCATTCGCTTGATACGGTCAACGATTCCACTTGCTGTAGCCTCTTCTTCTACCTGCTCACGAACAAACTGCCACAAGAAATCCTGTGTTGCATTATCGCCTTCTTTCTGTGCTTGTGCGAGCAGATTATTAATACTTTCACTAATCTTACACTCGTGAGCATAAGCATCTTCGAATACATTGAGTGGGTTTTCCCATGTCTTTTTCACTGCTTCTATAGTGTTAACCTCAGCTGTTCCACCACGTTTAATGATGTAACTTGCCATTTGTGAAGCGTGATCCATCTCTTCTGCACTTTGCTTTTTCATCCAAGTTGAGAAACCGGTATAGCCTTCTTTCTCCAAATAGAAAGACATAGAGAGATACAAGTTAGCTGAATAAATCTCGCACACAATTTGATTATTGAGTGCCTTTTCAAGTGAATTTGAAATCATAATGTTATTATTTAAATGTTATCTGATAAGACAAAGATACAAAAAAACAAAGAAATAAGCTTCTTTTTGCCATTTTCTTAACGCTTATTTTATATCTTATATTTTGTTAATCCCTACATTCCCTCTTCCTCAGAGAGGTCTTGTTCTGACGCTTCTGAACTTCCTGTATCAAGTTGAGTGTCTTTAGAAATCGAAACTTTCCCTTGGCGTGACACCTTCAACAGCAATGGAATATACTCATCACTCATTTTATCTGGCGAGCCAACACTGGCTGCAAACAACAGATTATCCCCCTCGGCACGGTCTAAAACAATACCAACGAGTGCACCATCTGAATAAGTACCATCAATATAATCCTTGAAATCAACCTTCGTAAACGTATGATTGAAGAACTCACTACCATCTGACCGCAAAATCCTTATCATGATTTTATTGTCATAATACTTAGTGTTTCCATCCTCAATCAATGGCAATGAAGTATCAGCCACACGCTTTGTTTCGACCGTATACACTCCACCTAACCATTTAATCTTACGGCTTTGAACATAGTTTCCTGTCTGCTGAATCTTTCGTTGAACAATTGTCACAGGCTTCTTGGTAATGATATCTCCCGTGTTTTTCTTCTCCTTACAACCATAAACAGCAAGGATTCCAACAAAACAGATTAGTAAACTATTGTATTTTCTCATCTTTTCTTTTTTCAATTACAAGCAAACAATCAAATGCTTCAATTGCCGTGTGTAGATAACTTGATGCAAAGGTAGTATAAAACTGCCAAATATCAAAAAGAAAGTACAATTTTTCCACGCGACAACGTCATTCAACTAACCGACAAAAAATAATCGAAGAGGACACTAAACCCATTTTTTTTATTATCTTTGTAGCGTTCAATCAACCAACAAAGAATGAATTATAAACATCTGTTTCCCATTTCATTACTATTACTTTTGACCTTCCTTGACTGCAAAAGTAATAAGCAACAGCAGACAGAAAAGGCTGTCGATACGATTCCAATGCTAATCAATCGTGTCCAGAAATGCTCTAAACTTTACACCATAGAGTATAAGATTCATAAGATAATCACGCATGATGACGAGAAAGCAATTAAGGGAAAACTCTTTAATGCGAATATAAATATAGAGATTCCGCTAACAAAGCGCAGAGTAGCTATACCCATGGATGCGACCCTTAAAGGCTATATTGACTTCGCAGACTTTAGTAACGAGAATGTGAAACGTAACGGAGAGAAGATTGAAATCATTCTTCCTGATCCACGAATCACATTGACAAGCACGAAGATTGACCATGATCAAATCCGCAAATACGTTAGTTTCACACGCTCAGACTTTTCAGATGCTGAACTTTCTGACTTCGAACGTCAAGGACGTCAACAGATATTGCAAGCTATTCCCCAAACAGATATCTTAGAAAATGCACGCATCAGCGCCACAAGAATCCTCGTTCCAATACTTCAACAATTAGGATTTAAGGAACAAAACATCACAATCAGCTTCCGAAACGACCTGCACAGCAATGATCTTCCAACGCTGATAGACAAAACTTTTGAACATGGAAAATAAGAAACGAAATTCATTCGGGCTATCTGTTCTCAACAAACTGACGGCTAAAATCATATTTATACTGGTGTTGATTGTGGTGCTATTCATCATGATTACTTGTGCAGTGAAATGGGTAAAGACGGGAACCAGCCTGCAAATTGGTGAAAATAAGAACATAGACCTCACGCCGGCACTGATCAAAAACATTGAAGAAATTGGCGAATGGGAGTTTCTTCAAATCTCCGATGAAGAGCTTGTAGACACCATTAAGCATGGTTTCTTCGGCGATAGTGAGTTGGCTCGCATCTACTATGGAACGCTACGACTTGGTATAAACCTACATCATGCAACACCAGGATGGATATATCAGGACAAAGACAGCCTGAAACTGACTCTCCCTCCCATTCATTTGCTCGATCAAGACTTTATTGATGAAGCCAGAACTAAATCGTTTTATGAAACTGGGAGATGGTCGGAGGCTGACAGAAAACAGCTTTTCAACCGCGCATATAAACGCATGAAGCAACGCAGTTTGACGCAAAAGAACATCACAACGGCACAGCAAATTGCATGCGAACAGGTAGAGAACCTGATGAAAAGTATGGGATTTAGCAAGGTAAAAGCAAGCTTTGCACACGAAGATAAATAAAAAACAAAGGGCCCAATAGCGTCACGCTATCGGGCCTTTTCTCACTAAATCAACAAAAACTAACATCCCGTGATTCTGGGATTTGTAATCAAATTATTAATCTACCAAAACACAAAAAAACTTCAAAACCACCTAAACATTTTGAACCTAAATATATAGAACCTATCGAAATATCATGTTTAATTTCTCTCTCAATTATCAATATCAGCCTGTTTTGACTTTACTCGCGTAAAAACAACAGCACTTAATGACAATACAAAAATAGGACTAATCTCTTATGATCACTCAAAAGAACGTTGTTTTTTTGACATTCTACTGGGTAAACGTTTGCATAATACGACGTAAATAGTCCCCATGAATGGCCCTTTTTACAGCAAAAAATAGGATTGAATAAATTATATTTTCAATAAAGATAAGCCGTCTCTCCTTTTAATTCCACGTTTATCACACTCTAATTTGTAAAGTTTACGTCTATTTTTTAACATCTTTAGAAGACTCCTTCTGTAAAATTATAAGGTCAGTAAACCTTAATTTTGTAGTCATTTAGACCAAAACCTAACTGGTTTTGATACGTTTCATGACACAATATGATGCAAACCACACTACCAAATTACGCATTTCACAGCGTAAAACGATAGGAAAAACCATGTGATTCCTATCATTTTACAAGCTTTTTACATGACAATTCATAGCCTCAACGGCCATTCTTCACGTAACCAACTGAAGCTCAACGGATAACAAAGTGCTTAAAAACAGGGACTATTTGCAACGAAATGAGGAGCTGTTTCAAATACGCGAGTTCTACGAAACCTATTGTAAAGTTTCATGATTACTATTAACATTCTTTGTTCTCTATACGTTTGTACCACGCGGACAAAGTTACTTTGGCATATAACCAACTACTTATAAAGGAAGAAAGGAAGCCTTTATAAGACTCCCTTTCTATCTTTTTATGTACATTAAAGCATGGAATACAAAGCTTCAATGCCTGAAATTAAAGTGCAGTAGCTATTCTTTTTATACAAATAATCAAGACAACCAGCACTTGAAACCAGTCGAAATGCGATTATTTTGCACTTTCAATTGTAATTGTATCAGCCTTTAAGTCTATGCCACGAGCCTTAAGTTTCAGTTTGCTTGCAGGTGAATCCATCTTTACAACGACAAGACAACGTCCAAAAAATGCCTTGCGTTGGTTTGCTTTGAAACGCTCCATAGAAAACTGACTGCCATTATCTACGCCAACAATCTCGCCATTTCCTTCTGTCTCGAAATAGAGTTGATTGTCTGCCCAAGGGCATCTGCGCCCATCTTTATCAACAACTTCGGCTTCAATAAAAGCCAATCCACCTGGTTTGCAAGTGCTATTTTCAGCACGTAATCGTATGTGATCGGGTGCTCCTGCAGTGGAAATCTCCGTTTGGCGCACAGCCTTTCCTTGATTATATGCCACAACTTTGACTGTTCCTGGTTCGTAATTGACACGCCACATCACATGATATTCATGCGGTTTCTTATGGCGAATGCCCTGACTTTTGCCATTAATGAAGAGCTCAACAGCATCAGCCTGGTTGAAATAACACCACATATCAATCTGTTGTCCGTCTAACCAGTTCCAGTGAGGGAATAGATGTAACACAGGCTTTTGCGTCCATTCGCTTTGATACATGTAGTAAACGTCCTTGGGAAAGCCTGCAAGATCGATGATGCCAAAATAGCTACTGCGAGCTGGGAAGCCATAAGGCGTGGGCTCACCCAAGTAATCCCATCCTGTCCATATAAACTGGCCGCCCACGAAGTCATTGTTCTTGACGACATCCCAAGTGCTTTCGTGCGTACTACTCCATGCAGCGTGCATGTTATCATAGGCACTACACATGAAGGAAGGATTGGTATAAGGCATCCACCACTCTTGAGGTGCACGACGAACAGAGTCACTCGGCATCATATAATAGCCCGTTGTCTGCAATGCAGAGACCGATTCGGTCATGATAAAAGGCTTATTCGGGAAGTTCTTTGGTACGTCTTTGATGTTCTCAATATGGTAATTATACCCTATCAAGTCTAAGGCGTTACTCTTAAACAAGAGGTTATCGGGCGAAGGTTCATTGCATCCTGCCGTCACAGGTCGCGTCGGATCAAGTTGCTTAACGATATCAACCATGCGCTTGGTTAACTGGGAATTGACATTCAAAGTGCCATTGTCTGTACTGTCATGCGTAATGGCATGGCCCGCATTTAGAATGAGATTGGCTTGTTCTGGCGTAAGTTGATCGGCATCAGCAGAGTTCCATTGTTCCAAGACTTCATTGCCAATACTCCATATCAAGATACTTGGATGGTTGCGATCTCGCTTCACCATGTCGCTAAGATCACGCTCAAACCACGCATCAAAGTAACGAGAATAGTCGTATTTTGTTTTCTTTCGATGCCACATATCAAAGCTTTCATCCATCACAATAAAGCCCATTGAGTCACAAAGTTCAAGCAGTTCGGGTGCGGGAGGATTGTGAGAACAACGTATTGCGTTACATCCCATGTCCTTAAGCATCTTTAACTGGCGATAGATTGCATCACGATGCACGGCAGCTCCTAAGCAACCAAGATCATGATGATTGCAAACGCCGTTTATTTTCATATTCTTTCCATTCAACCAAAAGCCAGTTTGCGCATCGAAATGAAACGAACGGAAACCAAAAGTCGTTTCATAGGTGTCGACAACACGGTTACCTCGCATGACTTCTGTACGCAGAACGTAAAGATTCGGCTGTTCTATTGACCAGAGTTTTGGCTCGTTAACCAACATATTCACATTGAATGTAGCCTGTGCATCAGCCTGGATTGTCTGCTTATATGTGGTTGTAGAGACGACTTTCTTGGACAAATCAAGTATTGTATTGCGTAACGTTACCACTTCACGACGCTGAGATTGGTTATCCACTTTTATCTCTGCAGATACCTTTCCATCGGTTGTTGCAGTGACAAATGTACCCCAATGGGCTACATGTAGGGTGTTGGAACTAACCAAATAGACATGCCTATAGATGCCACAACCACTATACCATCGGCAGTTTGGCTGCTCACTATTGTCTACTCTGACAGCAATCACATTATCTTTTGCTTTAAGATAAGGGGTCATCTCATAGCGATAACCAATAAAGCCATAAGGACGTGTGCCCAATAAGTGGCCATTCAGATAGACAGAAGCATTCATATAGACCCCATCAAAGTCTATAAAATAATGTTTGTTTCGGTCAAAAGCCGGTACATCGAAATGCTTTCGATACCACGCTATGCCTCCAGGCAGCGCACCACCTGTGGCTCCTGATGGATTAGTAGCTTGAAAATCTCCTTCAATTGCCCAGTCATGGGGCAATGATAAGCGTCTCCATGCATTATCATTAAAGTTAGGTGACGACATTGTTGCAGAGTCTTGCAAAGCAAAACGCCAATGATCATCAAACAATTTACGTTCAGATGCCATGCCATTCAAGGCAAAAAGCAATCCAATGAGTGTTGTTAAGATTTTAATTTTCATTTATTTGAGTTTAATTTTCATCGCATTTCCAGAGTAGGTGACAGTCATTCCATCGACTCCATCAATATCTAAATCCTGTACTTTCACACCTGGATGACGATAGACAACCTTGAAACGACGCGATTGAAGCATGCCATCGAAGCCGCCTTCTCGCTTTCCTATCGTGAGCGTTTGTGTTTTATCATCATAAGAGAAAGGTATAGTAGCATACTTTCCACGCTCATAATTATAGTTTGTTCCTTCGTCTTCATAGAGTGTAAACTGCCCATTCTTCCCCCCATATATATATAAGGTGATCAGCTCTGCAGGCTTTTCATCACTCCATTCCATTGCAGGACCAAACGGAATGATAGCACCTTCGGGCACAAATACAGGTATTTTTTCGTATGGAGCATCGGCAGTGATCGTCTGTCCGCCTGCATAATACTCGTTCGTATAAAGATTATACCATCCTCGTTGCTTTGGTAAATAGACCTCACGTGTACGTGCTTGGTATGTACCTACAGGGCAAGCCATGAACGAAGGGCCAAACATCCACTGGTCTTTGATATCATAAACGCGTGCATCCCCATTGAAATCCATCACTAAAGGGCGCATCATCGTGTAATCATTAAAATGCACTGCACCTGCCATACTATACAGATAAGGCATCATTCGATAACGAAGTCGGTCGTAAGCAACGATGGTTTGATAGGCAGGATGATTGTCGGGAGCAATATTCCACGCTTCTCTTAGAGGCCATTGTCCATGAGAACGGTAGATAGGTATAAAGCAACCGAACTGATTCCAGCGTGTTTGTAGCTCGCGCCACTCCTTTAAGTCCTCATTCTCTTCACCTGTTTTATCAAATAACTGCTGTGCCTTTACGTAACGATTCTCCACGCAAAAGCCTCCTTGATCCATGCCCCAGAACGGTAAACCACTAATACTATAGTTCATGCCTGCAGTCATTTGAGCACGCATATCCTCCCACCTTGTGGCAATATCTCCGCTCCATGTGGCTGTGCTATAACGCTGTTCGCCTGCAAATCCACTTCTTGTCAGCAGAAAAACACGCTGATTCGGATTCACGCTTCGCTGCCCATTATAGATTGCATCAGCATTAACTATAGAATAAGCATTAAAGTATTCAGTGCTACTTCCTAATGCCGTTGGGCCGCAAAGTGCCTTTCGATACCACATAGGAGTACAGTCACGAACGTTTGGTTCGCTTGCATCCATCCACCAAGCATCAATACCAAACTTATACTTTTGATAGAGATTATCATTCATCTGAAGCCAAAACATCTTACGAGCTCCGTCACTATAAGCATCATAAAAAGACCCCATATAACCTAACCAGTCATAGATTGAGTCCTGAACTGCCTGCTGATAGATCCAACCTTGACGTTCCAACTCCTTGTAATTCTTAACAGAACAATAGAACTTTGGCCACACAGAAATCATAAATCTGCCATGAAGTGCATGCACACTATCAAGCATTTGTTGAGGGTTTGGATATCGAGTTGCATCGAAAGTATGGTCTCCCCATGAGTCCGTTCGCCAGTAATTCCAGTCTTGAACAATGTTATCTATTGGGATGTTTCGCCTGCGAAACTCACTTAAAGTGGCTTCAATCTCGTTGCTATTTGTATAGCGTTCGCGGCTCTGCCAATAGCCTAAAGCCCACTTTGGATATACATTTGCCTTGCCAGTTAACGTTCGATAACCTGATATGATGTCGTCAATCGTGTTACCAGTAATAACATAATAGTCCATATCTGGAGTCATTTCACTCCATATACTAAGTTTATTCTGCTCATTTTCACTACGAGGTGACGCCACACGAAGACCGCAATAACTAACATCTCCATCGGGAAACCAGTCGATTAAGAGTTTCGCTTTATGACCTTTTTTCATTGGAAAGGTGAACTTATAGCTATTGGGATTCCATGCGGTTCGCCATCTTTCAGGCACAACTTCCTTGCCATCAAGATACACTTTCATATATCCTGCATAGTAAAGCATAAAGCGATAGACATTCTCTACAGGCGCTTCGAGATACCCTTCATAGGTAACATGGGCACCATTCAACTTAAATGATGCCGGAAGATTAGCTACTCCAACGTCCGTTCCAGCCTTCTTCCGCGCTAATTCGGGTAAAGCGAACTCATAATAGATGCTGTCTTCATTACGAACAAGACGCTTTCCATCTTTATCTATGTATGTACCTGTAAGCGAACCACGCTTTCCTTCCTTATTATATAAAGTGAAAGCACGATTCAATTGCATGTAATCTTCAGGATTTCCAAAGCGACAAAAGCTATAGCTATCCCACAAAATACCATAGTTTTTGTTACTAATCACAAAGGGAATACTAACCTTTGTGTTGTATTGATAAAGGTCTTCGTTCTTCCCTTTCATGTTTAATTCCTCTGCCTGATGCTGCCCAAGACCATAGAAAGCCTCATCTTTTGGACTATCAAACAAGGCATGCCAGCTAACACCTTGAAGCTGTTCTTCAGATAAATGGCTATCAGCGCCAATCTCACGAGATGGAACTTTAAACGGAACGATAGTCTTTCCACCAGATTTACTCTCTGACAATAAAGGCTTACCATCATGAGAATAAAAGGCAATATGTCCCGTCTTTGCTTCAACTATAGCCTTCATTGCAGCGGTAGAAACAATTACTTTTCCTGCTTTCTCCATCACTTGATAACGTGGATTAGCAGTTTGTGGAACAATTATCAAGCTTTTTTTCGGCTTAAACAACAGCTCATTAGTCGCTTGAACACGAATAATCTTGTCACCAACAACCTGTAAACGGAGCATCTTTGCACCCGATACAACAGGAGCTTTCACTGGAATTGTCACGTAATTACCATCACGTGTAAAGTCAGCTGCAGTCATCTTACCACAGCATAAAGCTAAAAAAACAATCAAAAGAGTCTTTGCGGATTTCATGTTTTCATTTATTTTGTTCATAATGCAAAGATACTTCATTGTGAAAGAAGCCTGCCATTCACTTTGTTTATAGAGCATGTTTGAAACTGATGTGAAGCCTACCATAATGTTTCCAATACGCATATATAATGTTAACTACTTACCATAACGTTGCTTGTACACTGAAGGTGTGACACCATACATCTCTGAAAAGTAACGAGAAAAATAGCGAGGATTGTTAAATCCCACTTGATAAGCAATCTCACTCACACTTCTTTGGCTCTGTCTTAATAACTGTTCAGCATGCCGTAAGCGTATATTCCGAATGAATTCTGACGGTGTCAATCCTGTAATTGATAACAAACGCTTATATAATTGCACACGAGACATGGCCAACGAAGCACTCAAACTTTCAACACTTATGTCTGCATTTGACAAGTTGTTCTCAACATATTCTGTTGCATCTTTCACCATTTTTTCGTCCATTGACGTGATTTCCACCTGCTTAATCTTAGGATCTACAAGCTTATTCTTTGTCCCATTATGCCACTTTATGAGGTTATTAATGCGGAGAATCAATAATTCTATGCTGAAAGGCTTTGTGATATAATCGTCTGCTCCAAGTGCCAAGCCCTCCAATTTATGGGCATCTGCCACACGCGCCGTAAGCATAATGAATGGTATATCGCATGTATTTCTGTCGCCTTTCAATGTTTTGCAGAGCGTATTCCCGTCCATTTCAGGCATCATTACATCACTTAAAATAACATCAGGACGCTGAACTTTTATGCTCTCCAAAGCCTCTTTACCATGATGTGCCACACGAACATGGTAGTATTGTGATAGTACTTCCGCCATAAACGCTAAGTAATCTTCTGAATCATCAACGATAAGTAAGTCTGCTTTTCGAGTTCCTTCCACCCTTAATGCCATTGACTTCACATCATCATCGAACACATCTTCATGCACATCGTGTTGCAGTTGATTCTGCATATCAACCTCTTCGCTTTCAGCATTAGAAGGTATTAACATCGGAACTCCTTCTTCCTTACGCAAAGGAATTAAGCAAATAAATACGGTTCCACCGCCGGGATTATCGGTAACAGAAACCTTTCCGCCATGCATTTCGACAAACTTCTTCACTATACTCAAGCCAATACCACTCCCACTGGCAACGATTTTACCTTCATGAGGAGCTTGATAGAAACGCTCAAAGACATGTACTTTTGCCTCATCCTCAATGCCAACACCTGTATCACTAACCTTGATTTCAAGCTGTTTGCCTTCTGCTTGCAACTCTTTTCCTTGCATTATGACACGTAAGGCGACGTCAATCCTACCCCCATCAGGCGTGTATTTATATGCATTCGAAAGCAGATTTTCCATGATTCTACGAAGTTTCTCTGCATCAAATGACATCATCTGTTCATCCACAGATGAATAAAAGGTCAATGACTTGTGTTGTCCCATTAACTGAAGGAACGTATTACAGATATCACGCACAAACAAAACAACATCTCCTGTCACAAGTTTCATCTGCTGACAATCCTCATCTATCTTCCTGAAGTCAAGCACTTGATTGACCAATCCCAGCAAACGCGTGGCGTTACGTGATATCAATTGCAGCTTTGTTTTCTTCACTTTGTCATGTTCTTGACTAATCAACACCGACAAAGGAGATAGGATTAATGATAAAGGAGCACGCAGTTCATGGCTGATATTTGCAAAGAAATCAAGTTTCATCTTATCAAGACGACGCGCTTGTTCGGCTTCTCTTGTCACTTGTTCTATTCTCATTCGGTCGTTCGCCCGCCTAAGAAGTATGCGATTTATGACATAAAACAACAGACAAAATAACACAAAATAGCACGCATAAGCCCATGCCGACAGGTAGAAAGGAGGGCGAATCAAAATCTTCAATCGACTGACTTCGCTACTTTGAATGCCGTCTGCATTAACCACTTTCACTTCAAGTGTGTAGCTACCCGACGTCAGATTAGTAAACGTTACAGCTGGTTGTCCGTCAGTAGTCTGTAGCCATTTGTCATCAAAGCCTTTCAAACGATAAAGAAAACGACATCGATTGGGCAAACAAACTGCATCAGAAGACAACTGAATTGTAAATGCATTCTCGTCATGATTCAGTTTTAGTTTTCCCCCATCATGTAACTCTTCATCAAGAATTATATGCCCGTTATAGTCGTCACCCACCCTTACTGGCTGATTGAACACAAGCAAACCAGAAAATAAAGCCTTTGCTGTCACATCAAACTTTGACTCTGATTGTGGTGTAAGCAGATTAATTCCATCTTGTCCCCCGACAATAATTGTTCCATTTTTACACAACAAAATAGCACGACTATTGAATTGTCTGTCTTGCAAACCATCAACATCTGTATAGTTAGTTACAAAGAAGTTCCATCGTCCTTCATCCTTATCTGCAATCAAATGTGAAACTCCTTGGTCGGTCGTTACCCATAAAGTATGTGACAAATCCTCTGCAATCGCATAAACAGTACCTGCTTTCCGATCGGCAAACAAAGGTATAGTCATAAGACTATCTGACTGAGAATCATAGACCGAAAGACCTGAAGAACCTGCATTCCACAATAGTCCTCGTGAGTCAACAAATATCTGATTAATGGATGATACCGATAAAAACTTATGAGACTTTGGGCGAATAAGCCTCCTTATTTTATGCGTTTTTGCATCCAAAATCGAATATTCCTGCGCATGTCCCATTAGGATGTTGCCTGTCAAATCAAAGGCTATTGACGATAAGAAGTTTGAAACAAGCGGTGAGTTATGCGTTGTATAGGTCGTAAATTGCCCTGTTTGTGGATTCAATAGCTGTAATCCTCCGCCCAAAGTAGCAATCACTATATTGCCATTTTCTTCTGTCTTCAAGGCCCAAACGTTATCATTGACCAAGCCTTTTCCATTTGCCGATGCCCTGTAAGCCTTGAATCGTCCATCCTTATAGCATGTAAGTCCTCCGTTAAATGAACCAAACCACAAGGCACCATCCTTGCCAACAGTACTACTTATGACTATATCATTGCCCAAACCAGTTTCATTCGACCGAAAAGAACGTATGCTCCCAGTTGCTGGGTTGTATGTAACGATGCCGCAATCATTAGTCCCACACCAAAGATTTCCACGTTGGTCTTCAACAATAGAACACACATCTCCCAAAGCAATTAGCTTGAAACGTGCATCTGCAGTCGAACAATAAGCAGCGCCATTCTTATAGGATCCAAGCCAAAGTCCACCTCTGTTGTCTAAACAAAAACTTGTGATGGTGTTATCGGGGATACTTGTTGACTGCCCTTTTTCATATTGATAAACATCTGAACGATGGCTAATGGGATCCAAACAAAGCAGTCCATCATGATCGGTTGCTATCCAAAGACGTCCTGTTTCGTCGTTGTTTAAGCACTTCACTACAATGTTCTTTGTCTGTAATTTATATCCTTTTGCAACCAGAAATGCATCTGCAGAATCATACCATCGATGGTCACTTGCACTCCAAACCTTAGTCTTTCCTGCGAACGTTAGCCAAAGGTTGTGCGTTTTATCAATAAAGATTCTGTAATCAAAGAACTTTCCACGTGACGCTATTTTCAACGTTTTATCCACCCAAACCACGCGGCGTTTCATGCCATCTGCCTTAACAAGTGTTCCATCATCATAGATAAGAACAGCGCATCCGTTATCTTCGGCAATGTCAGTAACAACTGATTCTTGAATCACTCGACGCCCTTTGTCTTGTGAAGAAAATAAAAAGGCTTTCTTCTTTCGTACATCATAGTAGTAAACACCATGCTTTCTGACTCCCAACCACATGTTCTTTTGTTTATCAATCTTCATGTAGTAAGGTACTCCTTTCATACCTCTTGCCTGCATCCACGCTTGAAGTTGAATGTCAAAAACACCCTGTTTACGAATAAATCTGCAATAACCTGACCCTGTACTTACCCATAAATCAGAGGCTGCATCTTCTTGAATCTCATTGACAACATCATTGAGCAACGAGGTTTTATCTTCTGCTTTATGAAAGAAATTGCTAAACCTAAAGCCGTCAAAGCGGTCTAATCCCGATGCTGTTCCAAACCATATATAGCCTTTTGAATCCTTAAAAACGCTGTTGATTTGGCTATTTGATAAACCATCTCGAATGCCAAGACGATAGAATGTCAATGGGGTTTGAAGTGCAAATGCCTTCATAAACGATAGCATTAACAACAACAAAAGCGACAATAACAGACGTTTCATGTGATAAATAGTAGATTTAGATTGATACAAAAGTAATGTTTTTTGAACGCAATCCCAAACTTTCATCTGACTTTTTTCATGGGATGACGCTCAAGTATGTTTTTACGCTATTGTAAATTAGCAAATAATGATTGGACAAACTACTGCATTCGCTTCCTCGAGCAATGAATAACCATAAATCATTTCAGAAGTTAAAATCATACAAGATAATAAAGAAAGCCATCTATTTTTTAAGGCCTTAACCTATCTTCAAAGAGCAAACAATAGCCATAAAAACAGCATTTTACGCATCGTTTCAACCTTTGTATTATCTTGTTTTTTAGTTATGACAACATGACTCCCTGCTTAGTGTTTTTTAAAACACATCAAAACACAGGGTAATATGACGTTAACCACAGCATAAAATGATAGAGATTATCGTGTAATTTGACATATATCGTTTTGCGTATTGGCACCTTTTCAGCATCAGCAATAAAAAGAAAATGTCCTCATCAGGGGCTAATCTTAATGTGAATCACCCTGATGAGGAACATCAATGAATTGAGAGACTGTTGTCAACAGACTTTCTTTAACTTCTGAGAAAAAAGTAACGGCAACAGCATGAATATAAAATGCCCTCTTATTTTGCTGCAGCTACGCCCGCGTTTATTCCCTCCATGGCCGGTTTATTCCATACATTCAATTGATGACGGTCTATGATTGAGATATTAGGATAATTGGAAACATTGATATCCCAGGCAAAAGGCACGATGCCACGACGTACTGCATACTCGAAGACTGTAGCGTACCAAGACTTCAAAGTAGCGTTGAACGAGGCTTCATTCTTTTGCCAACCAGCACCACATTCGCCTATAATTACAGGGATATTTCGGTCAATAAACGCTGTCTTTAATTTGTCAAAGTCTTCCTTTATGCTATTTTTATCATTCCAAGTAGACACTGCTCCGCTTGTGAAGTTCCACGGATCATAGTAATGAACCTCAACCATTAGGCGATCAGTCTTTGTATCTTGTGGCATTTGCAGATAGTTGCAAGTAGACTGAATGTTTGTAGCTGGACCCTGAACAACAAGTACACGCGATGCGTTATTACCTCCGGTAGCACGCACAGCGTCTACAAAAGCCTGATTATAACGCTGCAATATCGGCGTAAGCTCTTGATGATGACCATTAAAAAGCTTATATTCCTGGAAGGGTTCATTAAGACCTGCGAAGACAACATGCTCGTCATAGTCTTTGAAAGCCTGTGCTATGTTCGTCCAAAGTGCTTTGAGCTGCTTTGTCTTTTCAGTGATTGTAGCCTCATCTACGACTTGAAAATTATCACGAGACCTACTAAAACCATCTACTTCGAGCCAGCCTCCGTCCCAATGATCGTTAATAATGACATAGAGACCATCGGCAAGACAGTAGTTAACGACTTCTTTCACACGCGCCATCCAAGCCTCGTCAATCGACATTTTGGCTTTATCCGTGAGGTGACCCATTACCCATGAGACAGGTAAACGCACGCTCTTAAAACCTTGTTTCTTTACTTCGTCAATAACTTTTTGTGTGGTTTTCGTTGCTTGCCAAGCCGTTTCACTTGAAAGTCCGCCTTGATTCGTGAAATTGTTTACAGCATCTCCGGCCTCAAGAGTATTGCCTAAGTTCCACCCTGGGACCATCAACGCAGCGAGTTCTTTGGCAGAGTGTGTCATTCCCCCTGCGTGTGTACCAGCTTGTTGATTGATAGTCACAGACTCAGTAAGGCTTACATCGCCATGAGAAAGTGTGAAACTAATCGTTGAAGTGCGTGCAGAACCAAAGTTCTTTGCCACTTGAAATTGATGAGTTTCATCCTTCATATTCGCTCGAGTCAAAGGAATTTCGCTCAGCCAATCAGCAGATAAGGTCGTCGTTAGTGGGTTGTTGGCCTGAAGTTTGACAGAGATTACTCCCCCGTTTGCATCAATGTTCATGGTCTTTTCTGACTTAATTACCAAGCCTTCAGTTGACATTTGAGACACATTGACTTGCTTTGTCTCACCACCAACATTGACTGAGAATGTTGTTTTACGGTCGTTATAAGTAGAATTGGAATCAACGACAACCTGATATTTATAAACTACCTTCGAAGTTGACGCTAAAGGGGTTACTTTTAGCCATGTTTCAGAAGATGAAACAACAGGCTTTTCACTTCCACGAACATAAAGTAAGGTCTCACCTCCTGACTTTGCAAACTGCAGTTCGGCTTTAGATAACGTAAACGTAGCGTCTAAAGGAGTGACATTGTCTTCCTTAGAGCAAGAAGCTAAAGCCCAAAGGGTGATAGGAAGCAATAGGAACAATAAGAGATTTATTCTTTTCATTATCTTTATTTTTTATCTAATCATTGTCGGAAGAAAACCTTCTCTCTCGCCGGATGCACAGGGGGTATGGCATATACCCTTTGAGAAGAGAAGTGCTTATCCCGCTATTAATGGTCAAAATCAACACTGATGACATTGACTTTTAACTTCGAACTATCAATCAAATCGGTTGCAAGATTTTTTATATCTATGCAGAACACCTTTGCACCAGCAGCATTAGAGGTGGTCTCCATCCACACTTTATAGGTGCCATCACCATGGATTGTAGCGTCATATTTGTCCCCTGAGAGGCTACTCCAATGATTCACAGCCCATGATTCATCTGCGAATTCGAGTCCAGCGATATGAGAAGTTGCCGCTGTAGGCTTCATATTACCGGCTATTCCCGTAATATTAAAGGTGACAACCATGTTTTTTGAAAACTTGATTTGAGCCGGATTAACAGCCGGAGCATTCTTTGTTGCCCCATATTCATTATAGAGTTCTATTCTGATTCGGCCGTTGTTTTCGAGGTCTCCGACAACAAGTCGATTGGAAAGAGGGTGTAATCCCGTAGTTTTCCGTACCGAACGAACGGCCAAACCAAGGTTACGTGTAGATAAACCACAAGCTGCTGAGCCCGCGGAAAGCTTCAAGGTGTGGCTATAATCATTGACAATATCGTAGTGACTGCCTGTCCAATATAGCCCTTCTGCATCAGAAGTGGAAACAACCTGACCTTTACGATAGCCTGTATAAGGCATAAAGATGCTATTACCATTAGCTGCTTTGAAACGGATTCCTTTCACTCCACCGACGGTTTCCTCCTTTTGAGTCGTCTTTTCGACCAATTCTTTCACCTGATTTGCGGTTGGCATTGAAGACTTCACCATTGAATTACCATCAATATCGGCTTGAGTAGCGATGTCGTTTGCCGTTGAAGCAATGTCGTTCACTATAGGATAGTCGGGCAAGAAATCACTCTGCATGAGTCCAGTGGGGTCACCAAAGGCGGTGAGTACACCTATTTCTTGTTCCTTTTCGGCTCCAATATTGCACTTTGCCCATAGTACTGATAAGCCAAGATCAACGTATTCCATCTCTTGCGGACGTGTTTTGAAGTGCTTAACTTCACCATAAACCACCCCATCCCCTAAATAAAAGTAAGGTATATAATAATAGGTGTGGCCAGGAATAAGGCCCGAAAGGTCATAAGAAAACTTGTTTTTTACTGATGAAAAAGCATAATCAACACCTTGTTCAACATCATTTTGTGAAGCCGAAAGTTTGAAACCACACCGTATTTCGGTTTGTCCTTCAACCATGATACCATCAAGTCCGTGCATAGAAGCAGTGAGTGTAGCCTTTGTTGGCGTTATATTTGTAGCGTCATCTGTCGTTATTTTAGCGTCTGTTGAGACAAAACTCTTCACGTCACCAAAGGTAGTTAACTGACCTTCGAGCGTCACATAAGTGGCATAATAATAAGTAACGCCTTTAGAAAGTCCTTGCAAACGTGTTGTCACTACCCCTAAAGAATCGATAGTTCCCACGACCCTTTGTCCAGTGGTTTTAGGGTCCTCACGCGTTCCATAGACTACTCCCACGTTGTAAGAAGCAGCATTCATCTGTGAAAGGTCAGTTACTTTACCTTTTACTATGGCCGAAACAGCTGTCACTGTTGCATCACCCGTCTCAACCGTTTTGATGACTTTACCTGTTGCTATCGTAAAATCTTCATTGTTACTACATGAGAATAACGTGAAGAACAGCGTCATAACCACGAGGCTAACGATATGTTTAATTTTCATAATCCTTACATTTAATTTGTCAAAATCGATTGTTTTATGTCGTTAAGGCTCCATAACATTTGACCCACAATCATAAGAAACGTGTACCTTTACAGCCAAAGAATGAGAAAAATTATAATGAACGCAGTCGTTCTTTGTTGCTCCCCATGGATTAACAATATAGCGACGAGCTGTTGAATGGTCGTTATCAGCAGTACCACGATTAATCGTTGCATCGTTGAAAGAAACATCATGACCATCGACTTTGATGCTGACAATCTTCACATCACATTGATGATGGTCTTTAAAAAGCTTTGGAATATCTAAGTAAACACCATAAGCATTGGTTTGAGACCCATTTAATGTAAACGTATAATCACCATCTCCTGTGATAAATACAGGGTTACTTGCCTTAGAATTATAGCCAGAATCAAAGACATAGAGCGTGCCGGCATAACGTTTTATGGCTGCATTTGCATTATTTTGTGCCACCCAATGATAGCCCTGATATTGGAAAACATGGCCTTGATCATCTATACAAGACTTACCAAGCCATAGATCTTTCAGTGCGCCAGAATAGTTATCAGTAGATACCGAAAGTACTCTTAGCGTATGATCAGCATTGGTTGACATATTAAAATCAGCTGATAAAGGAGTATTTCCTAAGCCATTTGAGAATGTAAAGACACCCTCATCAGAAAGTGTGTAGGTTCCTTTCACTTGACTACCACTTGGAGAAGTATAGACATAAGTGCGTGAGTTAGCATCCTTTCCAAAATACATTACGAGCTTAGCATCCTCTGACCCTGAGACAGGAGCAAGGGAAAGATTCTTCGTTGTGCCGTCAAGATTACAGTAATCAAAGGCTTTTCCCTCATCATCTTTAGCCAACTTGTAAGTTATTTCGCGGTTCGTGGTGTTCTCAAGCAAGTTTTTCCAACCCTCAACAAGCGTAGGTTTAACATTATCATTGACGGGCTTTGCGTTGGGTTTCCAGTTATCCCAGTATTCCTGTGATACGAAATTGTAACACAATTTACATGGACCTTCTGAAGAGTTATCACGCAAAACAGCTACCTGAAGTCGGTCATTATCCAAGCCGAAGAGTGATAGATTACTACTCCAATTGGTTACAACACCATCGTGTTCTGCATTGTGAAGCAACTTAACATCAGTGAAAGTAATGGTATGTTTCTCGGGATCTAACATATAAGTTCCTTTCATTGTCTTCCCTGATTCGGCATCATAGATCGTGACATGAGCACCATCTTTCAAATCAAACTCCATGTAACCATGGTCCATAGCCTTCATAACCCATCCGTTACTTGCTATATCTGGTATCCAGCTCCAGGTGTCTCCATCGATCTCTTGGCCTAACATCACACTATTCCAATTGTCATCTGTGCCCCAGAAACCCAATGGACCTGCCCATAAATCAGAATGTTTGGTAATCTTGTTTGCATCGATATCGAGTTTCCATCGCTTGGAATGACCTACTCCACCACTAATCATTGTCCACAAAGGATCATTGACAAAGCCTGCAAAAAAGGTATTAACCGTAAACTCAGTGTAAGGTCCCCATACGAAGCCTCCACGCGTTTCAGCTCCCATTCTGACTTTATACGTGCCCTTGAAAGGCATCTTCAATGTCACTTCATCACTCTGATAACGTCCTTGAGGAGTATCTATTGTCACCGAATAACGATTAGGAAGCAAGCTCTTTACGATGATAATATTGGGGTTAGAAGCGTCATGTTTTATCTCATAAGCTATGCCTTCGACGAGATCATCAGCTGATAAATCTTTATCACCCAAGCTAAATGAGTCGGGAGAACAACTCGTTTGAAGGAGCATTATGACTGAAGTAATCAGCAGATATAAGTATTGTTTTATTTTCATAAACTTCATTCTTAACTATAAAATCTTTGAAATAACCAGTCTTTTACCATCCGGCGTTCTGTTTTAACACGCCATTACTCAAGGTAATTTGAGTGAGAGGAATCTGACAGAAGCCGCGTTTCTTCACGATATTTAGAGCATCTATGTTGACCTTTTCCTTCACTCCACCACTTAATAGCACGGTATTATGTTCAGCAATTTGATTCGATGCAACAGACAATCCCTGTCGAAGTTCATCCCAATATCTAATGCCTTCAAAGGCAAACTCCTTTTGACGCTCACGCCAAATGTTTTCTTTCGTGGCTGAAATCACCGTATAGTTGCCGTTGAGTGAGCCATCTGACTGAGTGTATGCACGCTTTCTGACCTCATTAAGATAGTCTTGCGCGTGACTACTCCCTAATTCTGAAGCCATCAAAAGCACGTCGGCATAACGCAGAAGCACCCAATCTTGATACTGAGAAATCATAAAGTCTCCCGCCATATCACCTTGAAGGTAAGATACAAGCGATGTCGTTCCGTCACTATTTGTCATATTTTTGCTCAAAGGGGTATACTTTTTAATGGTATAACCCGTATATTCTCGCTGGTCAGCTATGTATTTCTGTTCATAGTTTTGCAGCTGCTGACAGTCTATTATGGATGCTTGTCGACGCGAATCTCCTTGTCCATAGACTGCAGCTTGTTTTGGATTAACCGTTAATGCGCCCCAACCTTGTCCATAACGATTATATACATCGCCATTCGTTCGTAGGCCAAGCATCACTACAAAGCGGTTACCATCTTCGTTACCATCGTAATCTCCCGTATAGTTAAACTTCAAAGAGAGAACCGTTTCCTTATTACCTACGCCAGCATATGACGATTTATCCACCCAATGATCAATGTAGTTACCGGTCTTATCATCAGAAGAAGCTGGCCAAAGGTCTTTGAAACGATTCACTAAGCCATACTCTCCACTTTGTATAATGGCTTCACAATAGGCTAAAGCTTTGGCCTTTGTGAGTCCACCCGGCATGGGTTTACCTTCATTATTGTTATAAACACCATCATAAAACAGATAGACTCGCGCCAACATTCCCATGGCAGCATAACGTGTTATGTGTCCATCGTTTGTGGCAGCATCGGCTTTTGGATAGGCATCTGCTGGGATTTTATCGGCTGCATAGGTTAAGTCTTTGACAATAAGTGAATAAACTGAGTCTGGATTTGCTTGTGGAACATTATCCTTTGTGGCATGAATCAACAGCGGAATACGTTCCCATGTGCGCACCATATCAAAGTAACAAATAGCTCGAATAGCATGTGTCTCACCAAGATATGTATCTTTTGCACGTGTATCATCCCACGAAATACCTTCTGCTTTGTCGATAAATTCATTGCAACGGAATACAGCTGCATAGTAAAGTCCCCACAACTTATTGTGCATATCAGTATAAGAGGGCGCCTCATTCATATCAAAACGATCCAAGATTTGCGTGTTTCGACCATCTGTATTGCCTGTTCCACCGAAACATTCATCACTCATTGTCTCAGTAAGTTGATAGAGTGTAAAGTCTGGTCCGCCTGAAACCGTACGCTGCCAACCATCATAACATGCGTATAAAGAACGCAAACCATCATCTTGACTCTTATAATAATTGGAGGAATTACTTTCTGTTTTAGATGCAACATCAAGCCAACTTTCAGTACAAGAAGATAGTGTTCCTGCAACGAATAAACTGGAAACAGAAAATATTAATATATTTGTTTTCATATCAAATACTTGTTATTAATTAGAACTTAAGATTTAATCCCACCAAAACGGTACGAGGACGAGGATAATATCCGAGGTCAATTCCAGAGGCCCAACCATTGATTCCATAGCCAATTTCAGGGTCCATACCATTATATTTGGTAAAGGTGAAGGCATTCTGGACCTGTAAATACAAGCGAGCTTGACTGAAAAGTTTTGTCTTCATAAGTCGAACAAAGTCATAATCCAAGGTGATATTGCTAATACGCAGAAAGCTTCCATCATGTATAAACAAATCAGAGAACTGCCAGTTAACATTGATTTCCGTTACACGTGGATAGCGATTACTCGTTCCTTCGCCTGTCCATCGGCTCAAAACTTCAGTAGTATAGTTCGCGGTTTTCTCCCCAACATTGCGATAAGTCTGTACAATGTCATTACCAACCATACCATTTGCCGTCACGTTTAGGTCGAAACCTTTATAATCAAAGCCAAGAGAGAAACCATAAGTAAAGTCTGGCATGCCGTTACCGAGATTCACTTTATCGGCATCATTGATGATACCATTGTGGTCAACATCATAATATTTCAAATCGCCGGGCTTCACATCGTTCTGTAAGATGCCATTACCTGCGGCTATCCAATTACGAATGTCCTGCTGATTCTGGAATACTCCCGCCGTCTTATAACCCCAAAAGTAACCTATTGGGCGTCCATTACTTGAGCGATAAAATTCAGTTGAGTTGTCATATAGCTGTCCGTTACCGTCTGTTCCATGAATAATTCCATCTTCTGTAGGTATGTTTCCCACCTCATTATGATTGTAAGCACCATTCAAATTGACATAATAATGGAAGTCCTTTCCTATGTGATCATTCCATCCTAAGCCTAATTCTACACCGGTATTCTTTACACTTCCACCATTAATATAAGGCGCACCTGTTCCTGCTGTGGCCAGAATTGGAGCAACAACTAACCAATCTTTCGTCTTTTTATAATACCAATCGAAGTTTATATTCAGTCTTCCGCCAAGCGCACGCGTATCAAATCCCAAATCAATCTGTTCTGAAGTTTCCCACCGAACCTTTTCATTTGCCAGACGACTTTCATAAGCTCCATAGTAAGGGGCTTGCGCTGCAGCTCCATATTTGTTGCCAAACAGATAATAAACACAACTTGTTGTGATTGGCGATACAAACATAAGGTCTCCTATATTTTGGTTACCCACTTGCCCCCAACTAACACGAAGCTTGAAATAATCAAGCACCTTGGCCAATGGTTGCCAAAACTTCTCGTTAGAAACTAACCAACCTGCACTCATGGAAGGGAAGTAACCCCATCGGTTTCCCTTAGCAAACTTACTGGAAGCATCGGCACGTAACGTTGCATTAAACATGTAAGTTTCCTTCCAGTTCCATCCAATTCTGCCGAAATATGAGAACATTCGCTGATCCAAAGCAGGCGCACCACTTGCTCCAAGCCCTTCTTCGGGAGTTGAAGCAGAGCCATTACTCACATAAGCATGCCGCCAATCATCAAATCCTCCCTTTAGTTTTCCTTGATTACCACTAACTCCTACGCCAAAAAATTGATAGGCTTCTGTTCCTAACAGCGCATTAAACGAATGGTCATTCCACTTCCAATTATAACTCAACGTATTCGTCCAAGTCAACTGTTGATTGTGTCCTGCACTCTGAGAAACACGAGTTTGATTGATGTTACGAGAAAAATCACTAAATTCATAGAGTGGAGTGAAGTGGCGATAGTCCTCACTATAGTACTCATATCCTAACACTGTGCGAAACCGAAGGTTCTTAATGATCTCGGCATCTGCATAAACATTGGCGCTAAATCGAGCCGCATTGTTTTCATTATTGGTATTAGTCATCATCAAACCATAAGGGTTTCCGAGTCCTTGAACGTCTTGCCAATCCATGAATTTTGTATTCAAGTAGGGGCTCTTATAATTGTTCTTACCATACAAAGGCACTATAGGAGGCATACCGAATGCCCCTCTTAAGTTATTATCATAGGCGCCTCCAACGGCTATTCCACGGCTTTTCGTATAGATAAAACTAACTTGTTCGCCCACTTTCAACCATGGTTTAACGGCCCAATCTGAATTAACACGGAAGTTATATCGCTCATAGTTGCTGACATCTTTACCACCAACAATGCCCTCTTGATTCATATATCCTAACGTCATTGCATAGTTTCCAGACTTACTTCCACCTGTAACACCTATATTATATGAGCCAGTCTTCGCATTCTTCTTAAACATCTGTCCCACCCAATCAGTGTCAACGATGCTGCCATCTTCATGATAAATACTCTTGAAGGCACTCCAATCATAGGGTAATTTACCAGAGTTCACTGCTTGTTCGTCAAGGATTGTCATATATTCCTTAGCATTTAGCATCTTTATCGAACGCGGTTTATTCTGCCATCCGACATATCCGTCAAAGCTTACTACGGCTCTTCCTTCCTTACCGCTTTTCGTTGTGATGAGTACAACGCCATTAGCTGATTGAGAACCATATATAGCTGCCGATGCCGCATCTTTCAAAACATCTATACTTTCGATATCCGCGGGATTCAAAGATGCTATATCTCCACGAATGCCATCAATGATATAAAGAGGATCACTGCCGTTAATCGTTCCCATACCACGTATGTTTACCTTCATGCCTGAACCCGGTTGACCGCTCTCTGAGATAATAGTCATACCAGGAGTTTGGCCTTGAAGAGCTTGCAAAGGATTAGAAGTGTTGAGCTTGGCAATGTCATCTCCCTTCACGTTTATATTGGCTCCAGTGACAAGTTTCTTTTTTTGTACGCCATAACCAATTACGACAACGTCGTTCAAAGAGTTGGCTTCTTCATCTAATTTGATGACCAATTGCCCATCACTAATCTTTACGCGTTTTGTCACATAGCCGATATAACTGACCACTAACGTCTGTCCTTCTGCGGCTTCTATGGTAAATACTCCATCAAGGTCGGTCACTGTACCGCCTTGTTTGCCTTGCACTACAACCGTCGCACCCATTAAAGGTTCATTATCGGAAGTCGAAATGACCTTTCCTGTGATGGTTTTAGCACAGAGATTTGACACTGATAACAGCATGAAAACTGTTAAAACAGCTTTGCAAAAGATTGTTTTGCTTTGACTAAGAAACGATCTTCTCATAGCTAATTTGTATTAGGTTTAAAATTGATTGTTAATTTGTTGTTTATCTATTCTTCTTTAGGTTTATTGTATGCAAAGTTAGTTAGAATCTTAAAAGCACTTTATAGTTGATGTTTTCAAGGTGTAAACTAAACGTAATTAGTCGTGTATAAAATGTTTCTTCAAGTAGTATGTTTTGTTAATCAGGCATAGATGGGCACATATTATTTCTCGGAACTCTCCCTGATTTTAAGGATCATAGGAACTATTTCCTTATAAATGTGCTTGTCACCTGCAAGATGTCGAAGCAACAATTCACAGCTTTTAGAACCTTGTTCATGTGCCTGGTCCATGATAGCACTAAGCTTTGGTGTCACAAAAGCAGCCGAGTCGCCATCTGTAAAGCCAATAATTGCCACGTCATTCGGTATTTGAAGACCACATGTTTTGATAGCATCAAAGGCCGCATAAGTAAGGATATCATTGAACGCCAGAATGGCATCAGGGCGATTTTCACGTTGAAGCAACTGCAAAGTTGACAGCCGTGCCTCGTCGAAATCAATCTTTCCACAACACACCAAGTCACGATCTATCGGCAAACGATACTCTCGTAAGGCTTCAAGATAGCCGTGTTTACGGCGCTTTACCATGTCAAGATGGTTTGGCCCTCCTATGAAAGCAATACGCCGACAGCCTCGTTCTATGAGATGAACTGTGGCTTCTTGTGCTGCCTCTGCACCATTACCAACAACCTGAGAGAACTTCTCCGGCAAGCAAGTTCGGGCGAAAAAGACCACAGGAATGCCCATATCGTAAAGCTGAAGATAGTGTTCATAGTCGACCGTATCTTGCGCAAGACAGGCTATAATGCCATCAACGTGCAGAGAAAGAAAGTTCTCTATTGCCCGCTCTTCACGTAGATGACTTTCATGACTGTTTGCACTAACAACTGAATAACCATGGCGTGAGGCGTAATCTTCAATGCCATCAAGCACTGAAGCATAATAATGTGTGACGAGATTGGGCACAATCACCCCAATCACACGCGCTGCTTCTTTGCGTAGACTCTGTGCAAAAGGATTCGGACGATAGTTCATTTGCTTGGCCAAAGCCTTCACTTTCTGTCGCATCTCCTCCCCCACTTCATGACTACCACGCAGTGCACGTGACACCGTAGCAATGCTAACACCCAATGCTTGCGCTAAATCTTTCAACGAGGTTCTATGTGGCTTCATGACAAAATCATTATGTTTTTGAAAAAGATTTATTCATTTTGCTCGATGACAAAGATACGAAAAAAATAAAAAATGACAATAAACATCTGCAATAAAATAAGTAATCACAATGCAAAATATCTCCTATTTTTATCTAAAAAACTGCTTAAAAGATAACAAAACGGCAAATATAAGCGCAAGAAACATGATATATTTTTTCGTAAGATTATAACAATTCGCTCAGCGATACCATTAAAACGTGGTATCATATTATTGAACTAAGGATGAAAAGTCATGAGTTTCTCTCACCTCACAAAAAGAAAAACAGGCAAATAATGAAGTGTTTTACGACATAAATTGTAAAGAAATATAGCCTAAAAAAGAGGAGTTGAGAAGAAGGCAATTAGAATAAGAGGAGACGAAACATGAGCCTTTCTGGCATGAAATCAAATAAACGTTTCCTTCAAAAAACGGATAACATGATATGAACTGGGTCATATCATCTCACTAAACGCCTGTTATCACATCGTAAACACCCACAAATCACACGATAATTCAAGCCATATTACTACATAAAATCATAGGAAATACATTTATTTTCATAACATTTCATGTCGTATTTTCCATGATTTCACCTATCACTTTGATAGTCAGCATCTTACTAAACCGCTGTAAAACCGCCGTATTCTGAAATGAAAAACATTTGGTTTTGAATAGCTTAATCCTGAGTAAGCTATTGTAAAATAATATTAAAATATTTATTTTGAGGCCAAAAGAGAATGGCGTAAGGCCCTATTATCAAATATAATATTCTGCAGAATCTATCAACCCAGCCCGCAAGGCATATTTCGTAGCCTCATGAATCGTGTTTACTCCAAGCTTACGAAAAATGTTTTTACGATGCGTATTGACGGTATGAAAGCTGGAAAAACGCTTTTCTGCTATCTCACGCGTAGTCATTCCGAGTGCTATATCCTTTAGAATCTCGGTTTCAGTAGGCGTCAGTTTCACGTGTTCCAATTGAGGTTGTGCTGGCGCGAGTAGCATTTCAGCCATTCGTTGGCATATAAATCGGCGGTCATGAATGGCATAATCGAGGCCAACTCTAATCTCTTGAAGATTACATTCTTTAAGTAAGATGCTAAAACGAGGGGAAGACGACACAAGAACATGTACGAAATCAACACTCAAATCTTCACAGAACAGCACCCAATGCACCTTGGTATAGCGCTCACTCAATATCATCAGTTCAGCAGAATCATTGATATCAAAGAGTGTATAGTCAAGAACCACGACACGATTGGCATCATGTTGCAGCGCAACGAGCAGTTCGGCTTTGTCTTCTATATAGCGTGTGGTGATTCCATTGAAGCTTTCGATGACATACATTAAGCCAGCTCGCGTAATATCTTGCCTATCGGCTAAAAGTATTTCCATTCAAATCCTATTTCCTACAAAGATACATAAAATCATGAAAAGGCAAAAATTGAAACCAAAAAAGCTGATGATTCTATCCAAAACTCTGTCAATCATCAGCCTCATCTATTGCTTAGAAGGTCACACGCAGCATGAATCTCACTCCGTTTTTCTTAGCCGTTGGCAACGAATTATAGTTGCATCGGTGAACAAACTCCACGTGAAGCAGTTTGAAAATATTGTGGATTCCAGCAATAAGTTCTACGTATGGGCGCTTAGGATCCATGACATAACTGCCTGTGGGGAAGGCCCACACGGCAGGATCTCCGCTATTTGCCAACAAGTTTGGATTGTTCTTATCGCTCAATTTCCCCCAAAGTGTCTTCACACCAAGGTACTCTCGCCACTTAAGTTTCTTCAAAAGAGGTATTCGATTGAATAGTTTTCCGTTCAAATCCCAGCTTACATGCAGGCTCGCATAACGGTCATTGAGGAACTCCATGTTATTAATCATGTTGAAAGTCTCGTCTTGTGTGATGTAACTTAAGTTCGCTGCCGGCATGATTAGCAATGGATAAGGCACTTTATTCCATTGAATCCCGGCCTTAGCATAAGCATCTATCTTTCCCCATGAATTCATCCAGAAGCGTTTAAAGATACCCGCTTCCGTAAAATTATAATGATATTGGCCTCCAAGTAGCTTTACTCCCATTGTATGACCGAGGGTAAACACTGGAGCATCTAAGTTTACTGGTATGCGACGTTGCTTCGTATTGATGTATGTTCTGCCTGGAGCAAACTGGAAATTCACGTTAAATTCGGTAGTGCGAAGATGGTCAACAGGGAATAACAAGGCACCCGCGGGCTTATCTTCTTCAGTCTTTACGCCAACAATAGACCGCAATCCACCTTCTGACTCCCATTCAAACTGAAGCTGCTGACGGTTATAAAACATCATCTTATCTACCTTTGCCCACTTCAAAGCCGTGAAAACATTATCCTTATCTGTATGCATGAACTTATCAGAAGGCGACATAATATCATAGGTAGAGGTAAAAGTCAGCGTGCGTTTTGGGAACTCTCGTGGCAAATAGTCTTTCTTATTGAACGAATAAGTGAGTTCACCTTTATAATAATTGCGTCGACTTCTCCATCCATGTGCATAGTAACCAGAGAGGAACCAGTGTTTATTGAGGTTGGCAGTTGTTTGTGCACTCACACGTGTTCGAAGCCCGTCAATGAAGTTAGAAGTAAGCATTGTGTTGACAGGACCTATATCTACCTTGCTGGGATGATACATATCGCCTGTTTCTACAAAGTTTTCAACCAATGCTTTGCCTGCAAACAAAACATACTTAAAGCCGTTAAGTTGTTCGATTCGATGGATAAAGGCCGACATTCCGTCTTCACTCTTCGTGAGTTCTACCGTGCGATATTGATTCCAAAAGGCTTCATCGCGCATCATAGCATTGGCTTCTCGTCGAGTAGAAGCCTTGCCTTTGAAGAGTTGTTTGGGCAGTTTGTCGAAGGCATAATCACTCAATCGTGTCGTACGTACTACCAAAGCTTTCGACAAGAACTTAGCAACCTTCAGTTCAACCACCATATCATCTACGCTCAACACCCACTCTCCGTTTGGCAATTTGGTGTATTCTTGCGTCAAGGTAAGGTCGTCTATAAAGTTAACATCACTGCGTTTGGGTATTGACAGCACGCATTTCTTCAGATGAAGTGTTGAGTCTGCCAGGATATATAAGTCACCTCGGAAGCCAAAGTCTTGCTGATTGTTGGGTAAGAACTGCAAATGATAACAGAGATTCTGGTCAACATAGACCGTGTCTTCTATATAATAACGATAGAAAGAGATAGCATCCTTGCCGATAGGGCTTGTGAATGGATGCTGCAATAGCCGCACTTGATTGTCATAAAGGTCTACATCTGTGAAGACATCTTTGAGCATCGTGTTGATGATATCCCCCGTTTCCAAGAATTGATTGACACCCGTTGACTGCTGCCCCATAATGATATCCTTCTCACTTTTTGGGTCTTTGCGATATAAGTGTTGGGTGACAGTCTCGTCAACCGATAGAGGAAGAATCAGTTTATGATTGTAAGGACTCGTCTCTATTTGGTCAATGAGCCATTGTTTCTTGGCAAAAAAGCCACTATCTAAATCGGAAGGATGAATATCATTGACTGCAACAGTTATCTTTTGATACTTATTGTACTGATAGAAGTCATGGTTGTTGAGGTCTGTTTTCTTCTTTGCGGCAATGACACGACGCATTAATTCGACTGCAGGATTATCCTTTCGGCTATACCGATTGCGCCTACTCTTGACAACAACACCTTTCAAAGTACGTGTGTCGGGTTTGAGTTTAACATTCAAAAAGGCCGCAGAGCCTTCCTTGATTGCATATTCTTTGCTCTGATATCCTACGGCACTAATCGTTAATAACCATCCTTCGTGACGGTCAATTGTAAATTGTCCGTGTGCATCTCCACTCACTGCAATCTGATGTCCCTTATAAGTTGCACTCGGATATAATATAGTATCCCCAGTCTGTGCATCTATTACAACGCCTCGAATCTGTGCCATTGCAGAAAGAGATGCAGCAAAAAGCACTAAAAGAACGAATATATATCTCCTGAAAATCATATCTTTATTACCTTATTTATATTGTCGTTAGCTAAAGAAGTTGGGCAATATCTGTGATAATTTGATTGGGAAGCGTTTCATCATACTGCTGATTGGTCCAGCCTTCTCCCTTAAACCAAATGGTATGACAACCGATTTTATGAGCCGGTTCGATGTCTTTATAGAAGCTATCTCCTACGACTGCGACCTCTTCGGCACGTAAGTTTAGTCGCTCAACACCAAGCTTATAGATCCTCGGATCAGGCTTTCTAATCCCTACTGCGGCACTCTCTATAATATCATTAAACAGATAATCGAGTCCAAACTCTTTCAAAACAACACCTACATTGCCATAGAAATTGCTCACAAGTACCATTGGATAACGCTCATGAAGACGTTCCAACACAGCACGACTATGCGTTGTTGTCTTCACCACTTGGGCGTAAACATCTTCTAAAAGCACCTGATGTAAACGATTGAATGACGTTTCATCAATGTCCAAAAGCCCTTTTTTGCAGAGATATTCAAACTCTAAACGCAACTTAATTTCTAAGGTTTTACGAAACGTATAATCGTGTTTTATCAAAGGAGAACTACCTAAAGTGCGCTCTCCATAGACGTAAGCGTCTCGGAAATCGGATTCACTTATGGGCACGTTTTGACGCTCATAAGCATGCCAAAGCACTTTTCCCCAATGCTGACCTGCCGTATCTAACGTTGCGCCATAATCGAAAATATAACCTTTTATCATTGTCGTTAACTGCAAAGAAACATTATATTAAGATAAAAACACTATGCCATCTCCTTGTAAAGTCGCTCACATAGCTGCTCATGTTCATGGTGCATGTGAACATACATGGCACTCATGATGATGATTTCAAATAGTGGATACACCCAAACTTCATTCGTTAGACACGCGATATAACAGACAATAGCGCGCAAATTGAATGTAAGCAGGTTGGTATACTTCATCAATGGGCGTGAGCCGGCAAGGAAACGGCGACGCAATTCGTCGTCTTTTGAGCTTGCATTCCACTTCATAAAGAACTTCTGAAAGGCTGGAGTTCGCTTCTCTTGGCTATGACAATACTTCGCATAATTACTGTAAAAGAGTCGATCCCAGAATGCCCCGTGCTTGGGAAGTGCCTTTAAGATCTCTGCTTGTTTTTGGTAACTATCAAGTTCACTGCCTTCTTTTCCCTTTAAAAAGAATAGATGTATCTGCCTATAATAATCGGAAAGAGAGCTTTGAGGAGCATGACATAGGAAGCCAGCAACGCTACATAACACCCAACTTCCTATGCCCCAATGCACATCTGTGAATGGAATCTGTTGATGATATAAACGTAAAGCTATCGCAACATAAATGAAAAAGAACCACACATCGCCTGAAAAGCCATCGAGCATACGCCCAATGAGTGTTTTCTTTCCCGACAAACGAGCCATCTGTCCGTCTGTAGAGTCACAGAAATTTGCCAGCATCAGCAACACCATCCCTATCAGATTATGTTGCAAATCGGTATAATAAAACATGCAACCTGCCGTTGCTCCAAGGAATATTGAGAGTATAGTTATCGCGTTAGGATGTACATTTAACCGATTCCATAGCAAGGCAAAGACGAGTCCTATGGGTCGAGTGAAGTGCACATCTAACCATTCTTCTGTATCGTTGGACTTGAAAGAAGCCTGTAACAAGGCTTTGAAATTACTCATATCTGACTGTTTATTTTGTTCTTTATATAATGAATGATAGCCTCAGATGCTTCATTTCGACAGCGTGAAAAGCTGGGCCAGTCGTTGAAATCAATGATATAGAAGGCTCCAGAGGCTGTAACAATGGCGTCACCTCCATAGACTTCCACGCCCGTAAGCATTGAAACACGTTCTGCAATGGCTTGTAAAGCATCAACATCAAAGTCATAATGATGTGCTTCTCCATTCAATTTTTCATCTCCAAACTTAGATATTCCATCATCATTCGGATAATAATAACGGAAGAAACCACCGCGAACACCATAGAATTTGACGAGATCGCCTGGGATATGTGCCTGAACTATCCAATTCGTTACACCGCGAATAACAAATGAAGCCTGTTGATTGGCCAACGCTGCACGGTCTTTACAATAGACAACATCAGCCTTACTTTGAGCTGACATGTCTCCTCTTTTCAGCCAATAGCCCTCTTTTCCTTCTGAATCGGGAATGGGAAGGCCCTCTATTCTCATAGCTTCATTGAGCCAACCACGTTCACATCGCTCCACACTATAAGCCGAATTGATGACCAAAGCACCTTCATTCTCCTTTTCTTTCAATAGCTCAAGTGTCGTCGAATGACGTGCCATCGAGACATAAACATCGGCATTTTCTTCGCTCGTCAGCATCTTTTCATCAATCATTTTGATTGAATCTCCGAGTCCATCAAGCACTTGTTGCAAAATCATTCGGTCTTTTTCGACTGAATTAGGCGAGAAGATTGCGTCGCGTTTTATGCCTACTATTTTCATCTTAAGAATGCTTCGGCCTTACGAATATCATCTGCATGGTCGACATCCATTATCTTAGAGAAGCGAAAAGCCTTTAATTTTCGACCATCACGAATTAGCCCTCGCTGAAAGTTTCGCATGCGACTTTCACCTCGTTGCATACATTCTTGAAGTGTTTGAAAGGCATTTGGCGCCAAACCATATATGCCTCCAGAAATAAATTTGCATGTTCCTTCAACGTTGTTATCAAGGAAAGCCGTGATGTTCATAGCCTCATCCGTTTCCACATAAAGTGGTTTCTCATCGTCAATAAAGTCAGTAACTCCCATCACTCCATCTTCTCCGTCTGCCAACTGCTGCTGAAAAGCACGAAGAAATGCGTCAAACTCCTCTTCTTTGAATATCGTATCAACAGTTGTTAGAACGAAAGGAGCCGGTTTCATGGCTTTACTTAATTCATAAAAACTATGCATTGAGCTTGGTGTTGTCTTCACAATGAAGTTCAAAGGGATAGGTCTTCCTTCGAGACCATCCTCTTCTATGTGCATCAAATGACGGCTTACATCCGATGTTAAGGCGTTACATATCACCGAGATTTGGTCGGCATCATGGTCCATAAAGATATGAATCAAACGATCTATCAGCCGTTCATTGTTAACTTTTACCAAGGGTTTAGGAGTCACAATCCCTTCTTGTGCAAGCCGAGAACCTTCACCTGCGGCTATAATTACATAATTCATTTCTTCTTGTTTAATACTTCTTATATGCTGCAAAAATACATATTATATATGAAACTGAGAAAACTTTTATTTTATATTTTGTTTTTTGAACGCTGGAAATGACGGAAACAATGGAATAAAAACAGCAGAATTTCAACCTGATATCAAACAAAAAGTGTTGTCATCTGCTACAAACACAATACCAAAACATCGCCTAAAAAATTATCTCCTATGCGATTCTACCTTGCAACTAAGCCAATAGCAATGCACAAAGAAAATCTTTTCATTTCCTATTGCAGCCTCAAAGAAAAAACATTATCTTTGCCCTCATTATTCAACAACTATTAATATCAATCATTAAACATTACGCTTATGAACACAACTATGCTCGTTATTATTATTTTATGGTTTCTCGTTGGTGTGGGAGCTATGATATATATGAAGACAAAAGGACTCGGTGCAAAAGGTAGTTATGCTGTAGCCGCACGACAACTATTTAGACAAATCTACCCAGCTCTTGATATTCAGCAGTATGAATTCTTAGAATGTACAAGAACATATAGCGCTGTTGAAGTGCGCATCCCTGTGCTTATCGCTTATAATTCGAATGAATTTTTCTTGATTCCTGCAACACGTAATCTCACAGGTACACAGCTTAATGCCCCCGATTCCTATGTAGACAGAAACGAACACATCCCACTTTTGGGCATTCAACAAATCGGAATCAACGACAACGGAACAAAAATGGCCTTCGTTATCAAAGGTAAAGAGACGATATTGAACTTCAGTAAACGCAACACTTTCGGTGAAGATCAAAGCCAAAAAGTTGCAGAATTCTTGGCAACCATGACTGAAGCTGCCAACAATTAATAAGCCCCTGAGGGCTGAAAAATAAGATTTGAACTTTAGGATTGCCTTTATTTAACAAGTCAACTCCTAAAGTTCAAACTTTAATCAATATGATTTAATGCTTCAAATGCTTACGAACAAGCTCTGAAATTGTCTTTCCATCGGCAGCACTCCACTTGGCTTTCACTTCTTTAATCACGTTTCCCATCTGCTTTTGTTCAATGCCTTCAGGGTATGAAGCGACAATAAAAGCTTCGATTTCTTCATCTTTTGGTGCTGCAGGAAGTAAGGCTTCAAGAATCAAATACTCATTCTTCTCATTCTCAGCCAAGTCATTTCTACCTGCATCAGCATACACTTTCTCAGACTCTTTGCGCTCTTTTACCATCTTACGGATTATCTGAATCTCTGCTGAATCGTCTAAGGTTTTGGCATCTTTTGCCGTACTAAACTTCAGGAATTCACTTTTTAGGAGACGATAAACGGCTGCTTTTTCTTTCTCACCTGACTTCATTGAAGTCATAATCATCTTGTTAATTTCCTCGTTATACATACACTTTAATATTTAATTTTGCAATCATTGCACCTTACAATGATTGCAAAGATAGGAAATTATCAATGAAAACACACACTTTTTACTGTGAAGATAGTTAAACTATAGCTTTATTTGATGTTGACATTAAAAAGCTCTTTTGTCTTCTTACCAAACGTATCATTATGCTGAATCCAATGTTTGCACGTGCCTTTCAATACTACATCGCCCGTACCATCAATGGTTGAAGTGACCGTTCCGCAATCTTTCACACGAACACGGATATCTCCTGTGCCATCAAGCGATAGCACTGCACTCGGCACTTTGACCATAAACATCTTGATATCTCCCGTGCCATCAAGAGACGCTTTGACTGACATGGCTTCGAGATACCCCACTTTTAAGCTGCCCGTTCCATCGACTTCTCCTTTGAAATTATCGCAAATCAAGGTATCAATTTGTAGGTTTCCAGTCCCCTCAAGAGAAGCTTTCAGTTGGTCGGTATCAATCTTTTTTGCCTTAAAACCGCCTACACCTTCGTTCTCAACCTCCACAAGATTGGGGCTACTTAGATAGACCTTGACGCCTTGACCAGCATTACCAAACAACTTAAAACTATTAGATCCGACTGTTGTTATAACGAGTTTATCGCCTTTAAAATCTACTTTTATAGCCTCAACTGCAGCTTTCGAGCCCACAATTCGAATGCTTGAGGAATCTGATTGCGTATAAATGACATCACCAACTAAACACGTTTCAATCTTTGAAAAATATTTGTTTTTAATCAAACGCGTAACTTGTGGGCCCCTGAATTTACCCTCCATTTTGCGTATATTGTTTGATGTAATGCCACAACTCGCCATTGCAAGGAGGCTGAAAAGACTGAATGTTAATAGAAAGATACGTTTCATAATCATCATTTTAATTATTAATTATATCACTTAGACGCAACAAAAATAAGAAAAGTTGCAGGAAAACAAGAAAAAATAAATATTAATTTGAATAACCAATAAAGAAAAAATAAAACACAGCTACAATCACCTGACAAACAGAATGAGCTTTTATTCATATACAGAACGAATTTTCTTCCGAAACAATATCCCATAAAACAAAGTTCAATTTCATTGAATTAATAGGCAAGAAAACAAGGATACATCTTGCAGCCTCATTCAGGTTTATTCAAGAAAATACTTCAAAAACCCAGCCGTCAGAATCATCTTAATTCATGACAAAAATAAAACAAACGCATCAATCCACACACATCTTATCGCAAACTCACACAATTCACCTTGTAACGACTATGATTTTACGCCGTAAAAGCTATCAAATTACACGACAATATGACACAAATAACAACGTAATAGTCAGACGTTGGACTACCACTTAGTAAGCGCCTGATAAACAGAATGTTTCCATTCATTAGAAGGAAGAGTAACATTCACTGCCTGTTCCATAGCAAAGAATGTGACATACTGAATTAAATTTAAATTCAAGTTGAAATAAATCAACATATCAACACATTCTCTTTCATAAGCGAATAACGACCAACAAGCCAAAATAAACATAGGCTTTGCACCTTGAAGATTATTCTCTAAGAAAATATTGCCCCACACTTGGTTTCATTTGTCCATAGAATAGCCACCACGAAAAGAGGCAAGACAAATGACCATCCTCGTTGAAAAGTTTTTCAAAATAATCGTGTAAAAACTTCAACTTTCGTTTTGTCTTCTTCACTTTTTTAGTATCTTTGCACATAATATATATTGAGACAACAAACGAAATGAGCAATATAGAGCCGACTCATGTACTGACACAGACCGTAAAAGAATTGTCGGAGACCGACACTTTGAAAGGTTTGTGCCATCATCATCATGACGGTTATCCGTTACCTTCAGGCAAAACGCTTGAAGAAATCGTTGATTTGTCGCGTGCAATCATCTTTCCTGGATACTATGGAAAGTCATCTGTCAACACACAAACCATCAAATATCACATTGGAGTCAATGCAGAGCGCATGCAAAAGCGGCTTTATGAGCAGGTTTTGGCAGGTCTTTGCTTTGGTGATATGTGTGAGAAACCCGATGATAAAAAGTTTATCGAGCTGCGAAAACAGGCTGAAACAATCTCTATAAAGCTTGTTTCCTTGTTGCCACACATCCGTAATCTGCTGGCCACCGATGTTGAAGCAGCCTATAACGGAGACCCTGCCGCCGATAGTTATGCTGAGATTATCTCGTGCTATCCCGTCATAAAGGCGCTGACAAACTATCGAATTGCACACGAACTTTATGAGATGCACGTGCCGTTGATACCGAGAATGATTACCGAAATGGCTCATTCTGAGACTGGAATTGACATTCATCCAGGTGCTAAAATCAGTGAATACTTCACGATAGACCATGGTACTGGTGTTGTCATTGGTGCCACTTGTATTATCGGAAAGCATGTAAAGCTCTACCAAGGAGTAACACTTGGGGCCAAGAGTTTCCCTTTAGATAAAGACGGAAAGCCAATAAAAGGCATCGCACGTCACCCCATTTTAGAAGACAATGTGGTGGTATATTCAAACGCAACTGTGCTGGGTCGCATCACCATTGGTAAGAGTTGTGTCATCGGAGCGAATACATGGGTGATGGAAGATATGCGTCCCAAGACTAAGAAATATAAGAAAATAAAGAAAGATATAATAGATATTCAATACAACAATGGAACAGGAATTTGAACTCATTGCCAAGACTTTCATGGGACTTGAACCCGTTTTGGCTCAAGAGCTCACCCAACTGGGTGCCAATAATGTACAGACTGGACGTCGAATGGTGTCGTTTACAGGAGATAAAGAGATGATGTATCGCGCCAATTTCCAACTACATACGGCCATAAGAATCCTCAAACCAATCGCTCATTTCAAAGCCCGCTCGGCTGAAGATATGTATGATGAGGTGAAGAAAATAGACTGGAGTAAATATATTGAGAAGGGAAAGACCTTCAGTGTTGATTCAGTTGTCTACTCAGAAGAATTCAGAAACTCGCGCTTTGTCACATATAAAGTGAAGGACGCCATTGTTGATCAATTCCGTGAAAAGACTGGAATCAGGCCGAACATCAGTGTGAGTAACCCTGACATTCGACTCAATATACACATCGCAGAGGATAAAGCGACGTTAAGTCTTGACTCTAGTGGCGAGAGCCTTCATCGCAGAGGATATCGTCAAGAGAGTGTAGAGGCGCCATTAAATGAAGTCCTTGCCGCCGGAATGATACTCATGAGTGGTTGGAAAGGGGATTCAGATTTCATCGATCCCATGTGTGGTTCGGGCACAATCCTCATCGAAGCAGCGCTCATCGCACGTAATATCAGTCCGGGAGTATTTAGAAAAGAATTTGCATTTGAGAAGTGGCCAGACTATGATCAGGACCTCTTTGACCGGATATATAATGATGATTCACAAGAGAAAGAATTCGATCATCACATCTATGGCTATGACATTGACATGAAAGCGGTTAATACTGCTCGTTTGAATGTTAAGGCAGCAGGTCTTTCTCAGCTTGTAACCGTGGAACAACAAGATTTCAAGAACTTCAAGAAACCAGCCGAAAAGAGTATTATAATGACTAATCCTCCCTATGGAGAACGCATCTCAACACCAAACCTTTTGGGCACTTATAAGATGATAGGTGAACGATTAAAGCACGAGTTTGGAGGCAATGAAGCGTGGGTTTTGAGTTATCGTGAAGAATGCTTTGACCAGATTGGTCTTAAGCCCAGCATCAAAATACCTCTTTATAATGGTAGTTTGGAGTGTGAATTCCGTAAATATTCGCTCTTCGATGGCAAGATGAAAGAGTTCAGAGCAGATGGAGGCATCGTGAAAACTGCTGCAGAAAAGAAAGAGATGGCACAGAAACATCGCTTTAAAAAGAATCGGGAATTCACGAAACGACTTGAAGAAGAGAGCAGCAATGAAGAGGGAGATATTCGTAATTTCACCTTCCACAAGCATGAGATTGATGGCTTCTCGGGACGCAAAAAGCGTACAACAAGAGACCATGACGATAGCCATGACAATGAGAACCGACGTGGAAAACGTGGTAATTCTTTTGGAGGTCGTGACGAAAGAAAAGGAAACAAACGATTTGATAAAGGCAGTAAACGAAACGGATTCAATAAAGGAAGATCACATTTTGATGAGGAAGATTAAGCCATGAGAAAGTTTTTCACACTGATATTGACAATGGTTGCCGCATTAACTGTACATGCACAAGAGTTAAAGCCTTTGACTTTAGAGGACTTAAACTTTGGAGGAACGAACTATCATAACATGGTTCCCAAGACGCGTTACACCACTTGGTGGGGTGATGAGCTTGTGCACTTGGATACAGAAGAATGTTTTCTCGTCAATAAATCGACGGGAAAAGAAAGTCGATTGTTTACACTCTCTGAATTAAATCAGTGGAGCGGAATGAAACTTCGGCACCTTTATAATCTTAGTTTCCCTGAAAATGGAAAGTCATTGGTATGGCTTAATGACGGGAATGAACGCATGTTGTTCGACTGGAAACACAAAAAGGCTATATGGAAAGGTAATATCAGTATGGCAAAAGGTGCGCAAGCACAAGACTTTAACAGTGTTTCGAGAGCGTTAGCCTACGTAAAAGACAACCAACTTCACGTCATTGATGCACACGGAAACGACCATCAGCTGACCACAGATGGTAGTCGTGAGATTGTTTATGGACAGAGTGTGCACCGCAATGAGTTTGGAATTACGGGTGGACTCTTTTGGAATCACGATGGCACTCGATTGGCTTTCTATCGTATGGACCAAAGCATGGTGAGCGATTATCCACAAGTTGACATTCCAGAGCTTGACTGGAAACCTTCTAATGGACAAAGCCGCATGGCCAAAGCAGACCCAGATAAATATCCCATGGCAGGTGAAACCATTCACAAAGTGACCGTAGGTGTATATGATTTAGCTACAAACAAGATTACATATCTTGCCGCAGGAGATCCCACTGACCGTTATTTCTCGAATATAAGTTGGGCACCTGACAACAAAACGCTATACATGTTTGAACTTAATCGCGACCAAAACGATTGTCGTTTGATGAGTTATAACACGATTACGGGACAGCCAATAGCTGAAATTTACCATGAGACGGATTCAAAATATGTTGAACCTCTCCATCCGATTACATTCATTCCTTGGGACAACAACAAGTTTATCTTGTGGAGCCAAAAGGATGGTTACATGCATCTTTACCTATATAATAAGGAGGGAAAAGCACTTCGTCAGCTCACAAAAGGAAAGTATGTAGTCCTTGATCTCTTAGGTTTCGATGCCAAGAATAAACGTATCTTTATCGAAAGTAATGCTTGTAGCCCAATACAAAAGAATCTCTTTGCGATTGACTTTGCGTCAGGAAAGCAAACACTTCTTGACGTAAATGGGAAAGGATGGCATTCAGGCAGCTTGAGTAAAAGTAGTAATTATATTGTTGATAATTATCAAACACCGGCTATTCCTCGTAATATTGCGATTGTAAATACAACAAACGGCAAGTCAATTAGCTACTTTAAGGCGGCTAATCCATGGCAAGGCTACACTGTTCCAACGTATGAATGCGGCTCGATTAAGGCAGCTGATGGCGTAACAGACCTCTACTATCGAATGGTTAAGCCTCTAAACTTCGATCCAAACAAGAAATATCCCACCATTGTTTATGTCTATGGAGGTCCTCATGCCCATAATGTTGATGCACGATGGCACTATAGTAGTCGTGGATGGGAAACCTATATGGCCGAACACGGCTATCTTCTCTTTATCTTAGACAATAGAGGAAGCGAGCACAGAGGCAAGGAATTTGAACAAGTTACCTTTAAACATTTGGGCCAAGAAGAAATGAAAGATCAGATGGAAGGAGTCAAATTCCTAAAGTCTTTGCCTTATGTTGACGCACAACGCTTAGGAATACATGGTTGGAGTTTTGGTGGTTTTATGACTATAAACCTTATGACGACCTACCCAGATGTATTCAAAGTCGGCGTAGCGGGTGGCCCAGTAATCGATTGGAAGTGGTATGAAGCCATGTATGGAGAACGATATATGGACACGCCTGAAGCCAATCCACAAGGTTATGCAGCATGTAGCTTGCTGCCAAAAGCTAAGAATCTTAAGGGAAAACTTGAGATAATCATCGGTCTTAACGACCCCGTTGTCGTACCACAGCATGCTTTTTCTTTCTTGAAGGCATGCATAGCAGCAGGAACACAGCCTGACTTCTTCGTCTATCCAGGCGAGCCTCACAACATGAGAGGACATCAGAGTGTGCATCTGCACGAACGAATCAGCCAGTATTTCTTTGATTATTTAAAATAGATTCCAATCATGAGACTATTATTATTGGGTGGAGGTGGCCGCGAACATGCCTTAGCATGGAAGATAGCCCAAAGCAAAAAGTGTGATAAGTTGTATATTGCTCCGGGCAATGCCGGCACAGCTGACTGCGGAGAAAACGTCAATATCAAGGCTGATGACTTTGAAAAGTTAAAGGACTTTGCTGTTGATCACCACGTCGATATGGTCGTTGTAGGTCCTGAAGACCCTTTAGTTAAAGGGATTTATGACAACTTTAAACAAGATAAACGCACGCAAAACATCCCCGTAATTGGGCCATCTAAAGCCGGAGCTGTACTTGAAGGAAGCAAAGATTTCGCTAAAAACTTCATGCAACGGCATCATATTCCAACAGCAAAGTACAAGACATTTGATGGCAACAGCCTTGAAGAGGGGTTGCGATTTCTTGAAACTTTGCAACCACCTTACGTCTTAAAAGCGGATGGATTGTGTGCAGGAAAAGGCGTTTTAATACTTCCTAACCTTGAAGAAGCAAAGAAAGAACTTCGTGAAATGCTTGGAGGAATGTTTGGAAATGCCAGTGCACAGGTGGTCATTGAAGAGTTTTTATCAGGTATTGAGTGCAGCGTTTTCATCTTAACTGATGGTAAACACTACAAGATTCTGCCTGAAGCTAAAGACTATAAACGTATTGGTGAGCACGACACTGGGCTGAATACAGGAGGCATGGGCAGTATTTCTCCAGTTCCATTTGCAACCAAAGATTGGATGAAAAAGGTTGAAGAACGAATCATCAAGCCTACTGTTGATGGATTATCTCACGAAGGAATAGACTATAAAGGCTTTATTTTCTTCGGCCTCATCAATGTTAATGGTGAGCCAATGGTTATCGAATATAACTGCAGAATGGGCGATCCTGAGACAGAAAGTGTTATGCTTCGTCTGAAGAGTGATATCGTAGACCTCTTTGAAGGCGTTGCCACCGGTGACTTAAATCAAAGAGAAATAGCGTTCGATGAACGTGCTGCAGTTTGTGTTATGCTTGTTAGTGGAGGCTATCCTGAAGCATATAAGAAAGGCTATCCTATCACAGGAATCGACAAAGTAGATGGAAGTATCGTCTTTCATAGTGGTACTGCCAGCAAAGATGGCCAGATTCTAACGAATGGTGGGCGTGTCATTGCCGTTTCATCTTATGGGAAGGATAAAGCTGAGGCACTGCAAAAGAGTTTTAATGAGGCTCAAAAAATTCAGTTTACTGACAAATATTTTAGAAGAGATATAGGCAAAGACCTTTAAATGGCAAGTAAAAGAAGACAGGAAAGAATAGCAACAAGCAGACTGACACTGCCTATAACAGTTGTTTATGGCATGGTCGTTGCATTGGCTGCAGGCACCATCCAGCAAGGACTCTGGGTGCAAGCAGCCAGCCTTTTCATAGCAACTGGGATGATTGCAATACTCAACAATCGCTATTCGCTCATCAGAGTGTATAGTCGTATGCTGTCATGCACATATCTCTTGCTATCTGCAATGGTGTGTTTTCGAACGAGTTCAACAGATGGAACGATTGTAACGCTCTGCACTATTGCTTTCTACCTGTTTCTGTTTCAAGCCTATCAAAATCGTTACGGGGCTGCATCCATCTTCTATGCCTTTACGATGATTGGCATTGCGAGTATCTTCTTTGTAAAGATTCTCTATTTCGTTCCCTTCCTTTGGATAGCACTCATAGGCTTCATTTTAGCCTTTAGCCTACGCACTTTCGTAGCCTCAATCTTGGGCTTACTATTCCCTTATTGGTTTGTTGCAGGCTATGCAGTCTACACCAACAGCCTTCCGAAGTTGTGGACCCACTTCTCCGATCTCGCTGTTCTATGCGATTTCAGTTACTATCATCAAGTAACCGAACACCAAATTGTTACATTTTCATTCATTGCCATACTTGGATTAGCTGGTATAATCCATTTTCTTCGCAACAGTTATAAAGACAAAATAAAGACCAGAATGTTCTATGAGACATTCATAATGATGCAGGTTGTGACGACTATCTTCATTGTCTTGCAACCCCAACTCTATGGTTTTCTTATTCACATCATGATTATTACGACAGCAATATTATTCGGACACTTCCTCGCTTTGACGCGAACGTGGTTTACAAACATTGTGTTCCACGTTGTCATTGTATTGATATTGCTACTCACTGCTTATAATTTATGGATTCCATCATTGCTTTTTTAATTGATTGGGGCTATTTAGGTATGTTGCTATCTGCCTTTCTTGCAGGTAGTTTTTTCCCTTTCAGTAGCGAAGCAGTCATGTTAGGTTTGCTTGCTGCGGGACTGAAACCATGGCCTCTTATACTATATGCCACAATAGGAAATGTGTTGGGCGGACTCTTCAACTATGCCATTGGACACATGGGACGCATGGATTGGATAGAGAAATATCTACATGTTAAGCCAGCAAGTCTTCAGAAAGCACAACGCTTTATGGCTGGAAGAGGCGCATGGATGGGCTTCTTTGCCTTTCTGCCGATTATTGGAAGTGCCATCACTATCGTATTAGGTTTGATGCGTTCCAACTTACTTATCTCGACAGTTAGCATCACAGCAGGAAAGTTTGCACGTTATGTTATCTTGGCTTTCTCGGCAATTACACTGACCTCTTGCAGCTTTTCATCTCCTAAAACCAGTCAACAAATCACTGTATCCATAGAGCCTTTGCGATACTTTACAGAGCAAATTGCTGGCAATCGGTATAAAGTTGTGACGATGGTTCCTGGTGGGATGAGCCCTGAAACCTATGAACCAACAGCCCAACAGATGATGGCCCTCAATGAAAGTACACTCTATATAAAGGTTGGACAGATTGGTTTTGAACGCACATGGATGTCAAAACTCAAAGCCAATGCACCTCATACACGCATTGTTGACACGTCAGTAGGCATCACGCCGGTAAAGACTTTGAATGGTATAATAGACCCACATACGTGGATGAGTTGCCGTAATGCCCGACAGATTGCATACAATATCTTCAATGCTTTGAAACAAACGAACGCAAAGGATAGCGCATATTATAGGGCAAATCTCAATAAATTGCTCACAAAAATCAATGCAACAGACAAAGAAGTCAACAAGCTTTTGGCAGGTAAAACAAAAGCGTTCTTGATCTATCACCCTATCCTAACCTACTTCGCTCACGACTATCGGCTTACTCAAATACCCATAGAGGAAGAGGGACGCGAGCCAAGTGCCAACCAATTACAAAGCATTATACGCTTAGCAAAGCAACAAAAGATTAAGACATTATATATCCAAAAGCAGTTCAATAACCGCAATACGGAGATCGTTTCAAAAGACTTGAACCTCCCATCTACGGCTATTGACCCGCTAAACTATCATTGGAATCAACAAATGATAACCATTGCAAAAGCCTTGAAATGAGTCAACCCATCATCAAATTACAACATATTACTGCGGCATATCCTGAGAAAACTGCGCTCAAAAACGTAAATCTCACCGTCTATGATGACGATTATTTAGGGATTATTGGACCCAATGGAGGCGGTAAAACGACCCTCATCAAAATTATGCTTGGCTTGATGAAGCCGAAAGAAGGACAGCTTTCGTTCTATAAAAACGGGCAAAAAACAGACCATATTTGCATGGGATATCTCCCCCAATACACGAATATTGATAAGAACTTCCCCATAAATGTTGAAGATGTTGTCATCTCTGGACTCAAGAAAAAACTATTTGGCAAGTACACAACTCAACAACTTCAGCAAGCAAAACAAACGATAGAACAAATGGAACTCAATGCACTTAGACACCAACCCATAGGCACATTGAGTGGAGGCCAACTGCAACGAGTGCTCTTAGCGCGTGCCATTGTGCAGCAACCTGACGTACTTATCCTTGACGAACCTAACACTTATATTGATAAACGCTTTCAAGAACAGATGTATGAGATGTTAGCTGATATCAATCATCAGTGTGCAATAGTCATGGTTAGCCATGATATTGCCGAGATACTCAATAATGTTAAGCACATCGCTTGCGTTAATGAAGGACTACATTATCATGAAACGACAGACTTACCACAAGAGAAATTGGAGGAACATTTCCTCAAAATATAACTGCGAATAATAGATATTGTGATATAAAATCATATTCTTCGCTCAGTAAATAAAAGAATATTAAGAACAAATGACTAATCCGTCCTAAACCAATTAAAATTAAGTAAGAAGACCATTAAAACGTGTTGAAAACGCAATTCTATTGACAAAACAGGACAAAAGCAAAGGTTTTAAATGTCGTTTTTGTAAGAATTAATATTAATAAAAGCACTACTTGAACACTGATTAAATAGAAGATAAATCATGCGAATAGTCTAAACATAGATTGTTTTGTATGCTTTCGCAAAGCTTTTCGCCTAATTTCAAGCAGTAATCTCTATCAAAACACTCCGCTATTTGCATCAAACGACGCCATGATTTGTATTGAATTACTCGATAATATGACGCAGATGACAAACCATTTCACCATAAAAACAGGCTGTAAAAAGAGACAAAGTTCATACTCATTTGATTTTCAACAGCTTATAAAACTCATCAAAAACTCACGTATTATCCATTAAAAGTCCCTCCGCATAAAATATCGCCACTATTTGAAAGGCATTGTAAAGTTAAATGATTAGTATTTAGTTGCCTTATAAATCAACAAAAGGTAGAAGATGATGTAAATTCAATAACAAAACAACTAAAACGAGAAAGAAATATCTTTTGAGCCATATAATTAAAATATTAGCTGCAAAAAGTAGAATAAAAGGTCCCAAAAGAAGGCAAAAACTTATGGCCAACACTGACATTTCACTGACTAAGCGCTTAAAAAAGTGAAATATAAGCAGTTTATACTCCATTGGAAAGACGACTTTACATGAAATGTATTATCTTTGCACTACTATTTCGAAATAATACATTCTATAAATAAATGAAACAGTACAAGTTAGTAGACAATTTACTGGGGTGGCTTGCTTTCTTGATTGCCGCAGTCGTTTATTGTTCTACAATCGAACCGACAGCCAGCTTTTGGGACTGTCCTGAGTTTATCACTACAGGCTATAAGCTTGAAATTGGGCATCCACCTGGGGCACCATTCTTTATGCTTACAGCCAATCTTTTCTCGCATTTTGCAAGTAATCCATCAGAAGTTGCACGCATGATCAACACCATGAGCGCTCTATTGAGTGCCACAACGATCATGTTTCTCTTTTGGACGGTGACCCATCTGACGAGAAAACTAATACTGAAAGACTGGAATGAGCTGACAACAGCAAAGACAATTATCATCGAAGGAGCTGGACTTGTCGGGGCACTCATTTATACTTTCAGTGATACTTTTTGGTTTTCAGCTGTTGAAGGCGAGGTTTATGCCTACTCATCTGCCTTCACCGCAATCGTATTCTGGCTCATTTTGAAATGGGAAGACCATGCAGACGAACCACATAGTGACCGCTGGCTCGTGTTGATTACCTATATGACAGGCCTTAGTATCGGTGTGCACTTGTTGAATTTACTATGCATTCCGGCCATCGTTCTTGTGTTCTGTTATCGCAAGTTCCCAAATATTGAGTTGAAAGGCTCATTGATTGCGCTGTTCTTCTCATTCGTTCTTGTTGCTGCAGTGCTTTATGGCGTCGTGCCAGGAATCATTACTGTGGGCGGATGGTTTGAGCTTTTGTTTGTCAATGTGCTTGGATGTCCGTTCAATACTGGTGAGATTATCTACATCATTCTACTTGTAGCAACGGTTCTTTGGGCTATTTATGAAAGCTATTCAGACCGAAACGAGAAGCTGAGTAACATTTCGTTTACCGCTGCAGTGGCTATGCTTGGCATCCCATTCTATGGATATGGCTGGTCATCCGTATTCATAGGAGTAGTTATTCTCACGATACTTTGGTTTGTATTAAACTACAAACGAACGATTAATAAGAAAAGAGTCAGCTTCGTAACTGCACGCATTAAGAACACAACTTTATTGTGTATGTTAATGCTTATGATTGGATATTCGAGCTATGCCCTTATAGTTATACGCTCAACGGCTAATCCTCCTATGGACCAAAACTCGCCAGAAGACATCTTCACTCTTGGCAGTTATCTCAGTCGTGACCAATATGGTGACAGACCATTAGCCTATGGTCAGGCCTACACTTCACAGGTTGCACTGCAAAACGACGGTAAGATGTGCAAGCCAGTAATGAGTGAAGGTGCGCCAATCTATGCTCGAAAGGAAAAGAAAAGCGCTGATGAGAAAGACTCATACTTTGTTGTTAGTCACAAGAATAAATACGTATTTGCGCAGAATATGGTATTCCCGCGCATGTATGAACAGAAATATGCTCAAGCGTATGAAGACTGGATGGGCGGTGTTGACGGCTCGGAAGTGCCGTATGATCGCTGTGGTGAGCCAATGACGGTTAAGATGCCGAGTCAAATAGAGAATCTACGTTTCTTCTTATCTTACCAATGTAACTTCATGTATTGGCGCTACTTTATGTGGAACTTCGCTGGACGTCAGAATGATATACAAGGTAATGGTGAGCTTGAACACGGCAACTGGATTACTGGTATTCCTTTTATTGACAATGCACGCTTAGGAGATCAAAGTAAACTTCCAGCCGATTTACAAAATAATAAAGGCCATAACGTGTTCTATTGTCTTCCACTCCTTCTGGGAATCATAGGACTTTTCTGGCAAGCTTGGCGTGGAAAACGAGGTATTCGCCAGTTCTGGGTTGTGTTCTTCCTATTCTTTATGACAGGATTGGCTATTGTTATCTATCTTAATCAGACGCCAATGCAGCCACGAGAACGTGATTATGCTTATGCAGGTTCATTCTATGCATTTGCTATTTGGTGTGGAATTGGTGTGGCAGCTATTTATGATTTGCTAAAGAAATACCTACATATCAATGAAAAGGTACTGGCATCTGTCGTTTCAATCTTAGCGTTGTTGGTTCCTATTCAGATGGCAAGTCAGACCTGGGATGACCATGATCGTAGTGGAAGATATACTTGTCGAGACTTTGGCCAGAACTATTTGATGACCCTACAAGACAAAGGTTTCCCTATCATCTTTACCAATGGAGACAATGATACGTTCCCACTTTGGTATAATCAAGAGGTAGAAGGTGTCAGAACTGATGCCAGAGTATGCAACCTAAGCTATCTCGCTACCGACTGGTACATTGACCAAATGAAGCGACCTGCCTATAATTCGCCTGCGGTTCCAATCAGTTGGCCTCGTATTGACTTCTGTTCGGGGACAAATGATTATATCACTGTGCAGCCGGAAGCTAAGAAACAGATCCTTCAGTTCTATAAGGATAACCCACAACAAGCTAAGGCTCAGTTCGGAGATGAACCGTTTGAACTGAAGAATATCATGAAGTATTGGGTACGATCTAAGGATAATGACATGCACTTTATACCTACAGATACAGTCTATGTAACTATAGATAAGCAGGCCGTTAGACGCAGTGGAATGCTCATGCAGACTGATTCTATCCCCGACAAGATGGTGATTTCTCTCGCAGGAAAGAACGCTTTGTACAAGAACGACCTAATGATGCTTGAGATGATTGCCCAATGTAACTGGACGCGCCCTATCTATGTAGCTCTCACTGTGGGTGAAGATAACTACATGAACTTAGGGAACAACTTCGTACAGGAAGGCCTTGCAAACCGCATTACGCCATTCACGACGAATATAGATGGTAAGGTTGTCAAGGGAATGACTAACTTTGATACAGCCAAAACCTATCGAAACTTGATGACGCGCTATAAGTTTGGTGGCTTAAAGACTAAGGGACTATATATCGATGAAACTGTAATGCGTATGTGTTATACCCACCGTCGTCTCTTTGCTCAGCTGGCAAAACAACTCATTATGGAGCATAAAGATAAACAGGCATTAGCTGTTTTGAATAAATGTTTAGCTGAAATACCAGCTTATAATGTGCCAAACAACTACGTAAGTGGTAGCCTTGATCTTGCAGAGTGCTATGCAATATTAGGTCAAAAGGCTAAAGCTAAGGAATTGTTTAACGACGTTTGGAACAACTCTACACAGTACATGAATTGGTATTTGAGCCTCGACAGCAACCATTTTGCCCAGTCTATGAATGACTGTCTACGCGAAATGTCAATCATGCAAGAGTGTAACAGAGTGGCAAGTATCATAGATCCGAAGCTCGCTCAACGCACAGGACATCAGTTCCAAAGTCTGTTTAATATGTATCGCGGCAAAGGTGGCGTGCTGCCTAACCAGAACAATTGACGCAAAATTAAGCTAACAAGCGATGATAATAGAGCAACCTGCTAAATGGTTACGCTGGATTTATCCCGGTGCGACTTGGAGAATGGACCCTAACGAACATGCTGTTTATCTCACGTTTGACGATGGTCCTATCCCCGAGTCGACACCTTTCATCCTTGAAACGCTTAGGAAATATAATGTCAAAGCTACCTTTTTCATGGTTGGAGAGAATGTGTTGAGATACCATGACCTTTATAATCAAATCATCAATGATGGTCATCGAGTGGGTAATCACACCTTTAACCATATAGGATCTTTCAAACATTGGACAATCACCTACGCCATTAATACTCATAAAGCCGATGAACTCATCCACTCAAACCTATTCCGTCCGCCCCATGGATGGATGAGAATGTCAGTCTATTGGTGGATGAAAAGAAGGTATCGGATTATCATGTGGGACCTCGTTACACGCGATTATTCTAAATGGTTGACTGCAAAAGATGTGGTAAGAAACGTAAAAAGGTATGCAAGGAATGGCTCAATCATCACGTTTCATGACTCTTTGAAGAGTATCGATAAACTAAAAACAGCCTTACCTGAATCAATTGAATGGTTAAAATCGCAGGGATATGAGTTCAAAATCTTTGAATAAACAAGACCTTACGAATGAAATCAAAGCCGAAGCACTGCGCCTCGGCTTTTTTGCTTGTGGCATAGCACGTGCTGAACACGTTGATAAAGCGACAACAGACCATATCAACCGCTGGCTCAAAGAAGGCAAATATGCCAACATGGAGTATATGGCGAACTACACTGATAAACGACTTGACCCCCGATTATTAATGGAAGGAGCAAAGAGTATCATTTGTGTTGCGTTGAACTATGCCCCACAACACAAGTTCAATGAAAATGAATTTCATCTCGCTTCCTATGCCCTTGGTTTGGATTATCATGATATAATGAAAAACAAACTGCGTCAATTGGCCGCACGATTTGACTTTAATGACGCACTAAAATGCCTCAAATCGGAGCGTAAAATGTGCCGAATCTTTGTTGATACTGGACCCATATTGGAACGCTATTGGGCTGAAAAAGCAGGGTTAGGATGGGTTGGTAAGAACCATCAGCTTATCATTCCACACGCTGGAAGCATGTTTTTCTTGGGCGAAATCATTGTAGATGAAGAGCTTGTTTATGACCAACCAGCAAAAAATCGCTGTGGAAACTGCCACCGATGTATTGATGCTTGTCCAACAAAAGCGATCGATGAAGGGCGTGAAATCAATGCCGAGAAGTGCCTTTCTTACCAGACAATAGAGAATAGAGAATGTCTATCTGAAGAGGCTTCTGCCTCAATCGGTAACACCATCTATGGCTGTGATGCCTGCTTAAAGGCTTGTCCGTGGAATAAATTTGCCATACCTAACGACACACCCGAACTTCAACCAAAAGCTGAACTCATGCAAATGACGCGACAAGAATGGGAGATTCTCAGCGAAGAGGATTATCAAAAACTCTTCAAAGGGAGTGCGGTTAAGCGGGTAAAATATAAGGGATTGATGCGAAATATTAAGGCTGCGACTTGCTATTCTCAAGGAAAACACCTACCTTTATCCACGAAAACAAAGGACAATGAACAAAAAAATAAATAGTTATAAGGCTGTAGCTGCGTTGACAAGAGCATTCTTTGAAGCCTATACAAATGGCATTTTAGATGGCTCGACAGAGGCAAATAACAAGGAGAACAAACGTTCTCCACAAGCTGTTAAGCAAGCCATGCTCGAACATTATGAAGAAATTAATCAGCAGTTCTTCACGGTAATGTTTCCTGCTTTGACGCTACTCAATTATCAAGATGAACAGAAAATGCAGGAGAAGCTCAAGGAAGCAAGTGCTGAAAAGGCCTTAAATGTAACAGAATATCTACGATTTGCTTGCAAAACAGATAAGCTTTTTCAGGCCCTTTTGAGTGAATATAGACGCAATTTTACTATGCTTTTGCAAGGTAAAATGACAACACTTCATGAACATATTAAAGGCTATCCACGAGGTTTGCAGCTTTCTGTTATAGACGAACAGAAGGCTATTGTCATTATGGTTCGGGTGATTTTAAAGGCCTATGCCGCAGGGATAAAAGCAACAAAAACAAACCATCAAGCTTTCAATCAAGCCACAATCTATCGCATATTGCTGATAAACATACAATTGTTACTCAATGATTGTGCATTCAAATCAAACGAAGAAGATCTCATACTGCTGTTCCAAGAGGCATGCGGAAACGAAAACAATCTCAATGTTTTATTCAATTCGTTGGATGAAATCTATGAAGAATTAGCACAAGAAGAGGGACTTTACACACACTATGAGCAAGGAAATTAGAAAAGAAGCACTACGAAACAGCAAGCTATATCACCATATTAAGAAGGTCACTCAGCTTGCAGATGGATATTATCTCGATTTTGTCATCGGATTAATCCCAGGTGGTTTTGGTGACATTCTCGGTGGCTTGTTCTCTCTTTCGCATGTATACTTTGGCCTATTCAAGCTTCGTTCGATTCCTTTGACATTGGCTTTATTGAACAATATGCTTCGCGATGTCTTCCTTGGCATGCTACCTTTCTATGTAGGAGATGCCATTGACTTCTTCTATAAGTCCAATAAGAAGAACATGGCACTAATAGATGGCTTCTTAAATGACGATAAAGATATCATTCATCAAGTCAACAAAAAGGCTGTTCAGTCTGCCATCATCCTATTCCTACTACTTGTTTGTATAGCAATCCTGCTTTGGGCATTAATCAAATTCGCAGAACAGGTAGGCAGTTGGCTATTTACTTAACGCAAAGATTCTATCGAAAATCTATATAAACAAACAGACCTTGTAAGCAACAAGGATTCACTTACAAGGTCTGTTTCTGTTTAACTATGATGTAAAATGCCTGTACTTATCCATAAAAACAAGTCAAAAGAGCATTATTTTCTACTGCATATCATAAACCACCTGCATGAGTTTCTTTCCTAAAGCATCAGCTTCTTCCATTGTAGATGCCTCACTATACACGCGGATAATAGGCTCTGTGTTACTCTTTCTCAGGTGAACCCACTTGTCAGGGAAGTCAAGTTTCACGCCATCTATATCAGTTACCTGCACATCGGGTTCTTTTCCATACTGCTCTTTCACCTTTTCCAAGATTGCATCCACATCAGTTGATGGCGTAAGATCTATACGATTCTTGGCTATAAAGTATTCAGGGAAGGTAGCACGGAGTTCACTTACCTTACATTTCTTCTGTGCAAGACTCGATAAGAAGAGTGCAATACCCACCAAAGCATCACGTCCATAGTGGCTCTCGGGATAGATTACTCCCCCATTTCCCTCACCACCAATGATGGCATTCGCCTCTTTCATCTTCGTTGTTACATTCACTTCACCCACTGCAGCAGCCGTATAAACACCGCCATGCTTTGTGGTTACATCGCGAAGAGCGCGTGTAGAACTCAGGTTAGATACGGTATTTCCTGGCGTGTTACTAAGCACATAGTCGGCTATTGAGACTAAAGTATACTCCTCACCAAACATCTTTCCGTCTTCACAAATGAATGCCAAGCGGTCAACATCTGGGTCTACAACGATACCCAAATCATAGCCACCTTTTCGTATTTCGGCCATAATACCACTGAGATTTTTCTCTAATGGTTCAGGATTATGTGCAAAATCACCATTCGCTTCACCATTAAGGAAGGTGTATTCTACACCTAAAGCATCAAGCAATTCTGGCAAAATGATTCCTCCAACCGAGTTGATTGCATCCACAGCCACCTTAAAGTGCGCTTTGCGAATAGCCTCAGTATCTACTAATTTCAATGCAAGCACACTATCAATATGGCGTTGATTGAAAGATTCTTCTTTGTATTTACCTACATGATCAACGTCGGCAAACTCGAAATCTTCCTTATCTGCTATCGCAAGCACCTCGTTTCCGTTATCTTTTGTGAGGAATTCTCCCTTGTGATTCAATAGCTTCAAGGCATTCCAATGACGTGGATTGTGGCTTGCTGTGATGATGATTCCGCCTGCAGCTTGGCTCATTTGAACAGCCAATTCAGTAGTAGGCGTGGTAGCAAGTCCTATATTAAGCACATCATATCCCATGCCCATTAATGTACCACAAACTACATTCTTCACCATCTCTCCAGAGATACGAGCGTCTCTTCCGACAACTATCGTGTTGCTCTTCGACTGATTACTGCGGCGAATAAAGGTTGCATAAGCCGATGTAAACTTAACAATGTCTAATGGATTTAATGTGTCACCAGCTCGTCCTCCGATAGTTCCTCGGATGCCGGAGATAGATTTTATTAAAGTCATAATATTTAGATTTATCTACCTTTTTGGTAAGTTAGTTCGTAAAAACAGGGGTAAACAGCTCCCGAAGCAACAGCCGTTCCTTGTGCAGAAGGCACAATCAGTCTCACTTTTGCAATGCCTTGTGCCGACAATTTGCCAAGTTTGATATAAGAAAGTGGTGCCAAAAGTCCAGCCGGAACAGTAGCTGTTCTATAGACACTCTTCATTACTCCCGACTCAAACTGTGCGTAAGGCGAACCTGAAATCATTTTAACGTTCATCACATCTGGGATAGATGAAAAGGTCATGATATTGTTAGAAGAAAGCACCGAGTCTGTAAGCAGATTGGTTTCTGTGTATCTTAGTAACACATTTGCAGAGGCATTGCGACCTAAAACCTCACCACTTCCGCGACGAACAATTTGCATATACACACCCGAACTATTGAAAAGCACAAACTGATTCTTGGTGGTATCTGTCGTGGTATCTTGTGAAAGAAACTGTTGTTCACTAATAACATTCACCTTATGGTCTGCAATATACTGGTTGATTGCAGCGCGTTCTTTCTTCTTTTTGTCTGCATATGTTTCATTATCTTTGCAAGATGCAAACGCAATCACACCGATAAGGCCTACGAATAAATATATTATTTTCTTCATTTCTATCTGTTTTGTTCTTATTTATAACGTGGCAAAGTTACTAATTTCCTTACACTTTAATAGATTTCTATGATAGTTTTTATTGATATTTCCCAATTTTTAAGCTTTCAATCGGTCGGCATATTTCAAGAGCGCACGCTGCATAATGACTTCAGCTTCTTTCAAACTGCAATGCAATTTGCCCCCACTGGCATTCAGATGCCCACCTCCATTGAAAAACTCGGCAGCTACTTCGTTGCATGGAAAATCATCAACCGAGCGCAAACTCACAAGAATCAGGTTATCGTGTCGGTCGTCTTCACGCAATGAAACCGAAAACTTCAGCCCCTTTATGCGCAGTGGTTCGTTGACAAGTCCTTCCAAATCACCTTTCACAAAATGGAATCTCTTCATGTCACGACGGCTCACTGTGAAGTAGGCGGCATGATATTCATCGAATACACACAGGCGTTCGCTCATCAAAAAGCCTCGTAACCTGATGGCCCATTGACTATAATTGTTGAACACATTGCGATAGATTTTATCCTTATCTATTCCCGTTGTGAGCAACATCCCAATGATTGTATAGATTACCGGACGCGTAGAATTATACGTAAACCCTCCTGTATCGGTCATCATTCCACAATAAATCGGAGCCGCAATCTGTTGAGTGAGCTGCTCAAATCCACCCAATTGGCAGATAACTCGAAACACAAGTTCACATGTGCTGCTGGCTTCGGGATGAGAAATGGTGACAATGCCGTCGATTGTTGGATTGAGATGATGATCTATCAGCACGCGTTTTGCCTTTGAAAGCGCTATGACTTCTTGAAGTTCTTCAAGTCTACTCGTGTCATTAAAATCAAGACAAAACATCAAATCAGCACGTTGACAAAGTGCCTTTACTTCGTCAGTTTGTTTATCAAAACGCAACACATCATCTGTCCCAGGGAGCCATTTCAAAAAATCGGGAAAGGCATCAGGCACGATAATATGGGCCGTCTTCCCCCATTGTTTCAAATATTCCGTCCAGGCTAAACATGCTCCCAGGGCATCGCCATCAGGACTTTTATGCCCCAAAACAATAATATTTTCGGCATCACGGATAGCCGCCTTCAAGGTTTCGACTTCCTGTTCTGTGATTAGTTCTAATTGCATAATGGGCACAAAGATAATAAAAAAGGTTGAGAGACAACACAAAATGCGATGAGTTAAATGAAAGATGAATGCAAAAAAAGGGTGCAGCATTGTTATCGCAACAGCGCTGCACCACCACTTTAGACTTAGGAGTATTTATGACGATACCTATTGTATAACTACGCCGCTGCGTAGGTTTTCGTCGCAATAAGAGTTAATTTATGAATGCGGCCTTGCGCATTTCCCTAAGCTCGACAATTTTTATGGTTGGTTTTTATGTTTAATCCCAAAGTCGGGCTGTTCGGTTGTTCCGCCACCCGTTTTTGGCTTTTCATTTGCCTTTTCTACGAGAAACAGCGAGCCATCTTTGGCCATGACCACCCAAATTGTGGCAGGTTTGCCATCAGCGCCCTTGCGGTCTTTTATGGCGAGTTCATATTGGCGTTTCATGCCTGCGCCCTTGCCTTTGCCCGTGTAGGTGAGGGTGCCCTCGTCATAGCCAGCCTTTTCTGCGAAGGCCGGAATGGCCGCTTTGAGTTTTTCTTCGCGTTCTTTCACTGCCGGCGACGGCTTTTTCTGCGCCGCACTCTGTTTATAGGCCGTTTTGAAGTGGTCTACCTCCTGATTGATTTGGTCCACCAAACGCTCAATCGGCGGACGGTCGTCTTCGGTCGCTGCGAGCAGATAACTGGCCTCAATATAGTGGCACACGGCATTGAAAACGGCGTCGGTTTGAGGGCGAACCTCAGCCAGTGGGGGCAATTTTGCATCAACAACTTTCACTTGGCGTTCGTTGTAGACGGTTTGAAACTTTTCGTTCACGGCCTTTAACTCTGTCATGACAGGCGCAAGACTCAAGGTGGTCATCTCTGCTGAGAAACGCTCCAAATCTTTCAACAATCCGCGCACTTCGGCCGTTTCGGCATCAGCCGCTTTGCTTTGAATGCCTGCATAAACTCCGAGCGCCTTGTCGAGCTTTTGGGCAGCCTCTTTAACGGCTTGCACGGGCGATTTCAGTTGCACACGCACGATGCCAAAGAGGTTGGTCAGCAGTGTGTCGCGCTGGCGGTCGAGTGCTGCCATCTGTTCAGTGTGCACCGTGGCCGTGGCTTGCTTGTTTAGCTCCGTTTCTAACTCTATGCAATCGTTCCAGCTCTTGAGCAGTTCGTCGGTGAGGTGCAACTTTAGTTTGTCGCCAGCTTTTACCAATGCATAGACGTTGAACATGAATTGGAGGTGATGAGAATTGGTGTAGCGGGCACAATGACTGCCGCTTACTAACGCCATTTTAGGAATCTTAATCTTAAATTTTTCCATTTGTATTATATTAAAGTAAAAATTATAAAGATGGTTTTACGTACCACCTTCTTTTTATTGTTTCTTAGTATTCTACACATTACTTTCTTTCATTATCTTTCTTTTGAGCCTTTCTGAAATGTTCAGAAGCATGAAAAACTTCATTTTGACCTTTCTGAAACGTTCAGAAGCGTGAAAAACTTCATTTTGGCCTTTCTGAAATGTTCAGAAGCGTGAAAAATCTCCATTTGGCCTTTCTGAAATGTTCAGAAGCGTGAAAAACTTCATTTTGGCCTTTCTGAAATGTTCAGAAGCGTGAAAAATCTCCATTTGGCCTTTCTGAAATGTTCAGAAGCGTGAAAAACTTCATTTTGGCCTTTCTGAAATGTTCAGAAGCACGAAAAACTTCTTTTTGGTCTTTCTGCAATGTGCAGAAGCGTGGTTTTTATGTTTCGTCGGCCGACAACAGCTTGTTTTTATTTTCAGCTTTTAGTCGACCGACGAAGAACTTATTTATGGACTTCCTACTATATCTTAGTTATCTTCATCCCATGGATTGTTGTCAGACACCTCTTCTTCATCAAAGAAGGGGTCGCGCTTAGCTTGTCCGCCGCCTCCAGGACCCGGGCCAGATGCGATGGGGACAGAAAGACAAATAAAGTTCTCGGAATTTACTGTTAATACTTGTATCGTGGGGTGTATATAAATCCGTTTTTTCATTTTTCAAGTCCTCCTATGATTAGAATTTATAGAATTTTTTGCCATTGACAATATAGATTTGTCCACTTTTGAGAGCATTATAATTTGTGCCGAGCTGACGACCATCAATGGAATAGAATGGATAACGACCACTCTGGATGTCTGCTTCGGTGGTATGCTCAAGTTGTCGAATTCCAGCTGTTGTGCTGTTGAATTCATCATCCAAAACCATAAGGAAACTCTTGGCAGGTACAGCACCCGTAGGACTGGCAATAAAGCAGCGGTAGGGAGCAATGTAGTCGTTCGTGACGCCGTTTTGTACAGCCCACCACTTGTTGCCATTAAGATAGTAAGCCTTTTTAGTTGACGCGACAGTATTATGTATAAACTCTGTGGTGCCATAGAATTTCCAATCACCATCAGCAGTTGCTTCTACAGCTGAAGATTGTATGTCTGGAGTTACAGGGACAAGAACATTTCGCATTTCGGGCAGGGTGTGAGACTGACCGTCGGTGATGCGCACGAGGTAGGGCTTGTTGGCCTCAAGGCGGGTGCCGAGGGGTACGGCCGAGAACAAGAAGGCCTTATCACCGTTGCTGTCAAGGCCTTTCTGGGTGAGGGTGTAAGCCTGCATGCCGGTGGGCAGGTCGGTGGGGTACGGCAGGTAGAGGGTGCTCACGGCCTTGCCTGTGGTGTTGCTGAAAGTGCGGTTGTAGGTGGCTTTCTTGGCCGTGAATGCTTTGGGCGCGCGGAACGACAAGTCGTCGCTGATGAGCAGGTTGTCGCAGTAACCGTCGGCACGCACGATGTTAGTCTCGTCTGCAGTTTGGCTTATGTCACCACCATTCATATCAGGCTCATTTAAACCTCCACAAGGATAAACATTGAAAGTCGCCGGGAGATACATCAAGATTCGGCCTCGAAGCCGAAAGAACGCATAAAACTGTTGACGATAAGAATCAAACATAGCACTCGTCAATTGTGTGTTGGAAAAGTCGTAGTATTCAATGTTGTATTCAGAAGACTGCCCAGTAAAAGTATCATCCCATGATATTGATGCAGGACGATAAGTTCCGAAAGCGGCAGTTCCTAAATAAGAGAGTTGTGAGCCTGCCTCGAAAGAAAGATGCTTGATTCGATGATTTCTGAATGCTTGGCTTTCAATCCTCTGAACGCTGGCAGGGATAATTAAATTATCATAAGCAATGTCAGTGCTATTCATGGAAAAAGCTCCTTCCCCTACTACTTTCAGTGTGGGAGGTAAGGTTAGAGAGGTAATACCGCAGGCATAAAATGCTTGTCTTGCTATTCGAGTGACCGTGTAAGTATTTGCTCCCACATTCACCGTTGCAGGGATTTTAAGAACACCACCATTGTTTAATACATAGCTGGAACTTTTTGTGGGCGATGGTGTTTTGTCTGGCGTTCCCGTAATGGTTGCTTCTGTGCCGTTTACGGTGAAGTTGAGGGTAAGTCCTTCGGAAACGACACTGTAGACCGTTTGCGCTGCTGAGCTTTCGGGCAGCAATAATGCTACAAGCAATAAGAAAAGTGTAAATGTTTGTTTCATCATTTTTTTATGTGAATTATATTATGAAAACTTTTGTTATTTCCCTCTTGTGCAGCTTAGCAAAAGGGCATGAAAAAGCGAACAAAGGGAACCTTGAAAAGCCCTTTGTTTATGGGAGATACACCACGCCTCACGCGCGCGTAGGAGAAAAAATTTTAAAGTGTAGTTATTGGCGTGGCGCCTATGAGAGAGAGAGAGAGAGAGAGAGAGAGTAGAC
>NZ_AWGW01000002.1:0-29022 GCF_000477535.1 Segatella salivae F0493 | reverse complement strand
TCTACTACTCTCTCTCTCTCTCTCTCTCTCTCTCTCATAGGCGCCACGCCAATAACCACACTCTAAAACATTTTCTCTTACGCGCGCGTGAGGCGTGCCATATATCCCATAAACAAAGGACTTTTCGGAGTTTCCTTTGTTCGCTTTTTCATGCCCTTTTGCCAAGCTGTGCAAGGGGAAAATAACGATGATTTTTTATGTAAATATTCAATAACAGAAATAGAAAGAAGTATGAAAAGAGTATTATTGATTTGGATAATTGTTCTATCGTCTTTATCAGCATCTGCACAGGCATCAAAAACAATCGTTCCCGACTTTACAGAAGAATACAATGGGGTCACTATGTATTACAAAATCATAGACCCAACCAATCGGTATTTACGTTTGGGGTCCCCCATGGGCCTATCATGGTCTCATTACTCCACATTGACAACCATTCCAACTACGGTTAAACATGCAGGTGTAGATTATACGGTGAAAGTCATAGGTATCTATGGAGGACTGGGCGGAGCTTCTGGCACAGATTTCTATATTCCAGAAGGTATAGAGGGACTTACAAGTAATTCTTTCGCCGCAACTTATGTGCAAACACTACATTTGCCCTCCACTCTGAAATGGTTGGATGGCTGGGCACTCATGGGAACTGCTATACGGCATATTGTTGGTTTAGAGAATACACAAATAACAGCTATCCCCTTCCGCCTTTGTGAACAATCTAATAAATTATCTCAGCATTGGGTATTTCCGCCAACATTGCGCCGAATAGCAGATGCATCTTTGGCCTATAACATTACGCTCAACGATAAAGAAATAACTCTACCTGAACATCTCGACTCTATAGCCTATGACCCATGGAATCCTACTGCAAGTACATTTTATTCGCCAAGATACCTGAACCGATACGAACGGGTTACATTATTGAATCCCAATCCCGCATTGATGACGCATCGAGGTAACGATCCTACTCATGAATACTATAATAACTCTACAGACATGAAAAATCTGTTTGGCACAGATGTGCTTGTTGTGAATGTTCCTGTAGATGCCACACATGCATATGAAACAAATACTGATTGGAGTTACTTTGCAGGCAAATACCGCGAGCAGGTCAACATCGGTGCCACCGGCTACACCACCTACTACTTAGAAAACGAGAATTTTAAAGTTCCCACCGGCTGCACCGCCTATATCATCACCGGCGTCACACCCAGTGGGAGTATAACCACTCCCGATAATGCCATTGTGAAAGCTTTCGGCGCAGGCAAAATCATTCCTAAGCAAACGGGCTTCATTTTGCAAGGCACACCCAACAGCACTGTCATTTATCAGGCCAATGTTACAGGCATTGAAGAAGATGTTACAGGCAACCTCCTTGTGGGCACAGCTACCGAACGAGAAATTAGCGGGGCTAGTTACAAATATTACGTTCTTTCAAACAGCGGCGACCAGGGCCTCGGCTTCTACAAACAAGGCACTCGCGGAGGCGCTTCTATCAAGCTGAAAGCGCATCGCGCTGGACTCCGACTGACGGAAAGTATTGCTCGTGCAAAAAGCTTTTTCATCGATTTTGATGCTGCTCGCGAAAATGCAAATGTTGCAGGCATCCGCAATATCGGACAAGAGGCTGAGGGCCGCGACAATGTTATCTACGACCTCCAAGGCCGTCGTGTGAAAAACCCAACACATGGCATCTATATTATTAACGGAAAGAAAGTCATCAAATAATCGCATAGAAGAATGAAAAAGAAATATACAACGCCCCACATCGCAACTGCTCGGTTAATGACCACAGATAATATTGCTCAGTTTATCGTTAGTTCGCATGCTGTAGGTGAGGACCAAGGCCTTGCTAAGCGTTCCCCCTTCTTTGACGAAGAAGTGTCTGACAACAATCCATGGGATGAAGATAACTAAGATATAGCAAGAAGTTCATAAAATAAATTCTTCGTCGGTCGACTAAAAGCTGAAAATAAAAACAAGCTGTTGTCGGCCGACGAAACTTAAAAACATACTTCTGCACACTGCAGAAAGGCTAAAAAAAAGTTTTTCATGCTTCTGCACACTGCAGAAAGGCCAAAAAGAAGTTTTTCATGCTGCTGCACACTGCAGAAAGGCCAAAAGTTGATTTTTCACGCTTCTGCACACTGCAGAAAGGCCAAAAAGAAGTTTTTCATGCTGCTGCACACTGCAGAAAGACCAAAAAGAAGTTTTTCATGCTTCTGCACGCTGCAGAAAGACCAAAAAGAAATTTTTCATGCTTCTGCACACTGCAGAAAAAATAAAAAGAAATATTATTCGACAGAAAGTATTAAAATTCAATTATCACTAACTTAAAATCATAAATCATGAAAAAGTTAAACATTCAAATTCCCAAGATGATGCAAATAGACAGCAGCTATTGTGGCAGATATGCCAATTCGCATCACTTGCAGTTTCAGTTCAACATGTATGAATTGGTGAAAGCCGTAGACAAACTGAAGTTGCACCTGACGGATGAATTGCTGAAGACTTGGGCCGACTGCTTGGAATTGGAAACAGAACTGAATAAGCAGGCCACGGCAACGGTCTACACCGAACAGATGAAAGCGTTCGACCAGCAGCGCGACGACCTACTGACCAACCTCTTTGGTGTGGTGCGGGCGCAACTGAAATCACCCGTGGCAGCGGTGCGCGAGGCAGCGAAAGCGTTAGACAAAGGGCTCGGCGTTTACGCAGGCATTCAAAGTAAGGCGGTCGACGCAGAAACGGCAGAAGTGCGTGGAATGCTGAAAGACTTAGAGCGCTTTGCCACTGAAGCAAAAGCATAGGAAAACATTTTCTGCTTATTTATTTGCCCCTTTAATTTTTTCTTCTTACCTTTGCCGCCGTGAAACAATTAGCAATGACATATCAAGTGAACGAAGTACTGCAAAGAATCTCTCAATTCTTTGCAACTTTTTGCACTTTATCTTTGGTCAATCCAAATAATTTGCTAACACACACACACACACACACACACACACACACACAGCGCACCTAGCGTCAAATAACACATTTTTTCTTTTCGCATACGCGCGCGCGAAGCGTGCCGTAACCCCTGTAAACAAAGGACTTCTCGGAGTTTCCTTTGTTCGCTTTTTTATGCTCTTTTGTGAACTCGATTTAGAGCAAAATAAGAACGAAATAACAGCTATTTTAATCAATAAACAAGCAGGATGTACTGACTCTGCGTATCCCTTAAAATTAAAAGAAATGATAGTAATTGAAAGAAAGATTTATCAAAAGCCCCAGTGCAATATCATTTGCACAGAGACAGAAGGGCTATTGGTTAACGGCAGTGGTAATGCAGGTACTATTCAACCTGGTCCATCTGCTGGCGATGCCAAACGTAACTTTTTTAACGAAGAAGAGGAAGACCAAGAAGAGACTCCTTGGAATAGTACAGAAAACTATTAAGAATTATCAGAAAGGAAAAGAAATGAATAAGTTTATGAAAAGAACGACTATTGGTTCAGTAATGCGAGGAATGTGTTATGGTTTCACAGCCTTATTGTTTGCTGCCAGCTGTACGAATGATAACGTTACACAGGACGAAAAGCAGAATAAAGATAATATCCCAGCGGGTGCAACCGTATTTACAGGCACATCCCAGCCAGAGGCAACAACACGTACAGCTATCCTTAACCATACAAAGGGCGCGGGTGCTTCCGTAAATTGGAATAGCACAGACAAGATATGGGTAAAGGACGATGGAGGAAACTGGCAGCAGAGCACAACAACAATTATTCCTTTCGCAGCAAACCCATCATATGCTAAGTTTGCTCTCTCGGGTACTTATACCGGTGCTACACATGACGTTCTATATACGAACATGGCTGTGACAGGAACGCAACCGCAAGTAGAGATTAAAGCAACACAAACACAGTCTGCCCCAAACAACTTTGACCATGCGGGCGAATCGGGCGATTGTGGAATTGCTACAGCTAATGGTTATAACTTCACCCTTAATCATAAGGCTTCCTATCTTTGCTTCATTCCTCGCACAAATAACGAGTATGTAAAGCGTAGTAAGTTGATTAAGATTGAGATTATGAGCGACGATGATATTGCAGGAACTTACGACATTGCTGCTAATGGAGCCCTCACCCTTGCTTCAGGTGGTTCTAAGACAATTACCGTAACAACAGGCTCTGGTTTTGCATTAGACAATTCTACTGCTGATATGAGCAAGAATGCAACCTATGCAGTCGTTGCTCCTGGCACACATACTTTCCGTATTCGTTACTGGCTTCGTAATACAACAGATAATCCTGATGGAACAATAGAAGGTACAGTTTCTAAAATTGTTACACTTAACTGTACAGCTGGTTCTATCCATGATATAACTGCTAATCTTAATCCGCATGACTACGACGGTGGCAATTATTATATGTGGGACGCACAGGAGCAATATTGGAAAGGATACGAATGGAATAAAGGTGGTAGCCAACCAACACTGACGAGTCAGTCTGCCAGCAGCGACTACCCACAGAATAGTAGCGATGTTAACAATCGTTGGTGTAACGAGAGTTACCCAGGTCCTGGCGTAAGTAATCCAGCTACTCACACTTCATGTAAAGACCTTCCAAACGCCAACGAGATGTCTTGGTACATAATGTACGGCAATCCTTGTTTGGATTATGACGAATTATGGACTACTATGGGTCATTTGTATAAAAGAGGCATGTGGTTTAAGAAGAAGTCAGTTCTGCAAGCAGAGAATCATTACAATACCGAGAAATCCGCTGACGGTTCAACTGACTTACGTACAACATACAAGATTTACCGCAACACCGGTAGTATCCTTCCTGTAGCCGATGCAAACAAATATTTCTACCTGCCCGACTTGGGTTACTACCAAATTGGTCTGCTGGGAAGTATCGGCTATGGCTTCTATTGGTCGTCGAGTGCTGACCCGAGGAACTACTACAGCGCGTACGCCCTGCGCATTATGAGTAATTTCGTCGACGTGGACATCTACCCCCGCGGCAACGGGTTCAGGGTAGAGCCAACGCTCGAGTAGTCCTTGCGCTTGCCCCTTACGGGTGTCGACCTCTAAGAAACCCCTCCCCCGAACCAATGGTCACTGACCGAAGAGAAGTAAAGGGGAGGGAGTTCCTAACAAGATAAAAGAGGATGAGAGACAAGGGAAAATCTAAGCCTTGGAAAAAATGAAAATAAGCGCTTCTGTCAACGACATAAGCACAAAAAAATGAAAATAAACGCTTCTGTCAACGACATAAGCACAAAAAATAGAAAATAAACGCTTCTGTCAACGACATAAGCATGAAAAAATGAAAATAAGCGCTTCTGTCAACGACATAAGCACAAAAAAATGAAAATAAACGCTTCTGTCAACGACATAAGCATGAAAAAATGAAAATAAACGCTTCTGTCAACGACATAAGCATGAAAAAGAGAAAATAAGCGCTTCTGTCAACGACATAAGCATGAAAAAGAGAAAATAAGCGCTTCTGTCAACGATAAGCATGGATAAAGGGAAATTAAAAGATGTGGTAAAGAACCACGAATATTAATAAACTTAAAATCAAAAATCATGGAACATTTCAATGTAAAAATTCCAAAAATGAAACTGGTAGATGCAGCACGCTGCACCCGCTACACTAATTCTCATCACCTGCAATTCATGTTCAACGTCTATGCACTGGTGAAAGCTGGCGACAAAGTGAAGTTGCACCTCACCGATGAACTGCTCAAGACTTGGAACGACTGCATAGAGTTAGAAACGGAGCTAAACAAGCAGGCCACTGCCACGGTGCACACCGAACAGATGGCAGCACTCGACCGCCAGCGCGACACGCTGCTGACCAACCTCTTTGGCATTGTTCGGGTGCAACTGAAATCGCCTGTGCAAGCCGTTAAAGAGGCTGCCCAAAAGCTCGACAAGGCACTCGGTGTTTATGCAGGCATTCAAAGCAAGGCGGCTGATGCTGAAACGGCTGAAGTGCGCGGATTGTTGAAAGATTTGGAGCGTTATGCCACGGAAGCAACAGCTTTGGGGCTAACACCGGTGACAACGGAACTGAAAACAATAAACGAAAAGTTCCAAGCCATCTACAATGATCGCCAAGTGAAGGTGGTTGATGCAAAATTGCCCCCACTGGCTGAGGTTCGCCCTCAAACCGACGCCGTTTTCAATGCCGTGTGCCACTATATTGAGGCCAGTTATCTGCTCGCAGCGACCGAAGACGACCGTCCACCGATTGAGCGTTTGGTAGACCAAATCAATCAGGAGGTAGACCACTTCAAAACGGCCTATAAACAGAGTGTGGCGCAGAAAAAGCCGTCGCCGGCAGTGAAAGAACGCGAAGAAAAGCTCAAAGCAGCTATTCCGGCCTTTGCAGAAAAGGCTGGCTATGACGAAGGCTCTCTCACTTACACGGGTAAAGGCAAGGGCGCAGGCATGAAACGCCAATATGAACTCGCCATAAAAGACCGTAAGACTGCTGACGGTAAACCTGCCACAATTTGGGTGGTCATGGGCAAAGATGGTTCGCTGCTTCTCGTAGAAAAGGCGAATGAAAAGCCGAAAACGGGCGGCGGAACAACCGAACAGCCAGGCTTTGGGATTAAACATAAAAACCAACCATAAAATTGTCGAGCTTAGGGAAATGCGCAAGGCCGCATTCATAAATTAACTCTTATTGCGACGAAAACCTGCGCAGCGGCGTAGTTATACAATAGGTATCGTCATAAATACTCCTAAGTCTAAAGTGGTGGTGCAGCGCTGTTGCGATAACAGCGCTGCACCCTTTTTTATGCGTTGTTTTCTTCACATATTTGGAGTTATCAGAGGAAAGCATTATCTTTGCATCATCACAAAAAACAGGAGGTTAACTTATGGCATACAAGACAGTAAAATATTCAAACCGCGAGGAAGCAGCGGAGGCGCTACACAAAATGATAGAGCGCAAACGCGAATGGGTAGAGAAAACAGAGCAAGAATTTAAAGAACTTGCCAAATTGAGGTCTACCAACACTTAATAAAAAATGTCATGAAAGCACTCAATCTTAATCGTCTAAACATTCGTACACCTTATTCCGTATGGGCTGTAGACACTATGCTGCCGTTATCGTTCAGTCTACAAATCTACATTTTAATCAGATAATCCAAGACTTTAACCAATTCGTTGGCTTTTTCCAAAACAAACCGGAGTAAACACACGGGAATTTACCATATTTGCGAAAATAGCAGGCATGACCTCGGGAATCCGAAGTTTTTTGATTATCTTTGCACCAAATTATATTTATAAGGCATAGGATAAAATGATAACATTAACAAATCTTGCTATCCAATTTGGAAAGAGAGTACTTTACAAAGACGTAAATATTAAGTTTACACGTGGCAATATCTATGGCGTCATTGGAGCCAATGGTGCAGGTAAGTCTACGTTGCTTCGTGCCATTAGTGGTGACTTAGAGCCGAATCACGGAAGTGTGGAGCTCGGGCCGGGTGAACGCCTTTCGGTGCTGGAGCAAGACCATTTCAAATATGATGAATATCGTGTTATGGACACGGTTCTTATGGGCCACCAGCCTCTTTGGGAGAATATGAAAGAGCGTGAGCGCTTATATTCGAAGGCAGAAATGACCGAAGAAGATGGTAATTTGGCTGCAGAATTAGAGGAGAAGTTTGCCGAAATGAATGGTTGGGAGGCAGAAAGTGATGCCGCACAACTCTTGCAGAACTTAGGTGTTCAAGAAGATTTGCATCAGAAAATGGTAGGCGAGCTGAGCAATACCGAGAAAGTGCGTGTCATGTTGGCAAAGGCCTTGTTTGGTAAACCTGACAATTTGTTGCTTGATGAGCCTACGAATGACCTCGATTTGGATACTGTGGAATGGTTGGAAGACTATCTTGGAGAGATTGACGAGACGCAAACGGTACTCGTAGTTAGCCACGACCGCCACTTCCTTGATGCCGTTTCAACACAAACGATTGATATTGATTACGGAAAGGTTACAGTGTTCTCTGGTAACTATTCATTCTGGTATGAGAGTTCTCAATTGGCACTTCGCCAGGCACAAAACCAAAAGTTAAAGGCCGAAGAGAAGAAGAAACAGCTTGAAGAGTTTATCCGTCGATTCTCAGCAAACGTTGCAAAGAGTAAACAAACAACTTCAAGAAAGAAGATGCTTGAAAAGCTGAATGTTGATGAAATCAAGCCATCAAGTCGTAAATATCCAGGAATCATCTTCCAAATGGAACGTGAACCAGGCAATCAAATCCTTGAAGTTGAAGGTTTGAAAGCCGTTGAGCCAGATGGAACCGTGCTCTTCGATGATGTCAATTTCAATATTGAAAAAGGACAGAAAGTTGTTTTCTTGAGCCATAATCCCAAAGCTATGACAGCCTTGTTTGAGATTATCAATGGCAACAGGCAAGCCGATGCAGGCACATATAAATGGGGAGTAACCATCACAACAGCCTATCTCCCACTCGACAACACTGAATTTTTCAATAGCGACAAAAACCTTATTGATTGGCTAAGTCAATATGGTGTAGGTAATGAAGTCATGATGAAAGGCTACTTAGGTAGGATGCTTTTCAGTGGTGAAGAAGTGCTGAAGAAAGTCAATGTTTTATCAGGTGGTGAGAAGATGCGCTGTATGATAGCGCGTATGCAGCTACAAAATGCAAACTGCTTGATCCTCGATACCCCAACAAACCACCTCGACTTGGAAAGCATTCAGGCCTTTAACAACAACCTGACATTATTCAAAGGAAACATCCTTTTCTCAAGTCATGACCACGAATTCATTGAAACTGTGGCCGACAGAATCATTGAGTTGACTCCAAAGGGAACAATAGACAAGTTAATGTCTTATGATGAATATATTCATGATGAAGGCATTAAAGAGCAGAAAGCGAAGATGTATAATTAAACCATAAAAGCACCAAAGGCCGCGAGAACAAAGTCTGTTATTCAGACAGAGCAACGTGTCTTTGGTGCTTTTGGCATGCTTTTTGTGATTTACCATAACAAACAAATGTAACAATTAAAAGTAGAACGTATGAAAGAAAACCAGAATGTGTCTGCCGAAGAACAAGAAAACATCGAGGTTGGACACAATAATAAAGAGACAGAATTTGCCGAGAAGCATTGCGAAAAGGCAGCTGAAGAATCGTCAGAAGAGAAAGAACAGAATCCTGTAGAAGACTTACAGGATGAAAATGCGAAGCTCAAAGATCAATTGTTACGCACAATTGCCGAATTTGATAACTTCAGAAAAAGAACCAACAAAGAAAAAGCTGAGTTGATTTTAAATGGAGGTCGCAAAGCTGTTACAGACATATTGCCTATTCTTGACGACTTCGAGCGTGCGCTAAGTAATGAAACTAAAGATGCAACAGCAATCAAAGAAGGCATGCAAATGATTTTCAATAAATTCATAAAGACCCTTGAAAGCATGGGTGTCAAAAAGATTGAAACGGATAAAGCCGACTTCAATACCGACTATCATGAGGCTGTTGCCATGGTTCCAGGAATGGGAGATGACAAGAAAGGAAAAGTAATTGACTGCGTGCAATCAGGTTATACAATGAATGATAAAGTGATTAGACACGCAAAAGTGGCTGTAGGTCAATAATGATACATAATTAACCATGGCAGAGAAAAGAGACTATTACGAGATTCTTAATGTAGAAAGAACCGCTACTGATATAGAGATTAAGGCTGCATATCGCAAGATTGCCATTAAGTATCACCCTGACAGAAACCCCGGAAACAAAGAGGCTGAGGAAAAATTTAAGGAAGCTGCAGAGGCATACGACGTGTTACGTGATCCTCAGAAACGCCAACAATATGACCAATTTGGTTTTGAAGGTATGCAAGGTGCAAGCGGCTTCGGAGGTGGTTTCAGCGGAAACATGAATATGGATGACATTTTCTCCATGTTCGGTGACATCTTTGGAGGACATGGCGGAGGCTTCGGCGGCTTTGGAAGTGCCGGAGGTGGTGGTGGTTTTCGCCACGCACAATATCGTGGTGCAGACCTAAGATTGAAAGTAAGTCTTACATTACAGGAGATTGCTACTGGCGTTACCAAGAAGTTTAAGGTGCGTAAGGATGTGCCATGTGAACATTGTCACGGCAATGGTGCAGAGCCGGGAAGCAGTAGCGAGACCTGCCCTAAGTGTGGAGGACATGGTGTTGTCACAAAAACAGTACGCACAATGCTCGGTATGATGCAAACACAAACCGAATGTCCCGACTGCCATGGTGAAGGAACGATAATCAAAAATAAATGTAAAGACTGCGGCGGAACAGGTGTAGTCAAGGGAGAAGAAGTTGTTGAAATACAAATTCCAGCTGGTGTCGCTCAAGGAATGGTTGTCAATGTTCCGGGAAAAGGTAATGCAGGAATGCGTAATGGTGTCAATGGAGATATTCAAGTTTACATTGAAGAACAACCAAATGATACCTTTATCAGAGATGGACAAGATGTCATCTACAATCTTCTTTTAGATATACCAACGGCAATACTCGGTGGAGAAGTAGAGATTCCGACAATACAAGGCACTAAAGTTAAGATTAAAATTGATGCTGGCACACAACCCGGAAAAACGCTTCGGCTTCGTGGAAAAGGCCTGCCTGCAGTGCAAGGTTACGGTTCTGGAATGGGTGATTTGGTAGTAAACATCAGTGTATATATACCAAAGACGCTCGATAAAGAAGAGAAAGCAGCAATTGAGAAATTTAAGAATAGCGATAATTTCAAAGGAGATGAGAGTACGAAACAAACCATCTTCCAGAGATTTAAGAACTATTTCAATTGACAAAATGAACTATAAAGAGACTACAAATTATCTTTTTAACAGCACCTCTGTTTTCGAACATGTGGGTGCTTCTGCGTATAAAGAGGGATTAGATAACATCTTAGCCTTAGATGAACACTTTAATCATCCCCACCAGCACTATAAAACGATTCACATCGCAGGCACAAATGGGAAAGGGTCTTGTTCGCATTCATTAGCGGCAATGCTACAACAGAAAGGGTATAAAGTTGGACTTTACACCTCACCTCATATCATAGATTTCCGCGAACGCATAAGAGTCAACGGAGAATGTATTAGTGAACAGGCCGTAATTGATTTCGTTCAACAAGAACACGACTTCTTTGAAACCATTCATCCCAGCTTCTTTGAACTGACAACGGCCTTGGCCTTTAAATATTTTGCAGAACAACAAGTTGATATTGCAGTTATAGAAGTAGGACTCGGAGGACGCTTGGATTCGACAAATATCATTTCCCCAATTCTATCAATTATAACAAATATCAGCTTGGATCATACGCAATTTCTTGGTAACACATTAGCTAAGATTGCCTATGAAAAGGCTGGAATCATTAAGAAAGGCGTTCCAGTAGTTATTGGAGAATACACAAATGAAACACGATCTATTTTTGAAAATAAGGCAAAAGAACAGCAAAGCCCTATTTTTTTTGCGCAAGATACCCCAGAAGTTATTAGCAGTGAAATCGACCTTTCAGGTGGAAGAATTTATCAAACCAAGCATTTTGGAACCTTCCATGCAGAACTTATGGGCGACTATCAGGTCAAAAATATGAATACAATACTAAATTCCGTCAACATATTAAAGACATTGGGAGTTAACTTAACAAATCAATTACCTGCTTTAGACCATGTAACAACACTGACACATCTCATTGGTAGATGGATGACTTTACGCGAATCACCTAAAGTGGTGTGCGATACGGGCCACAATGTTGGCGGTTGGACCTACCTTGCCAGACAAATACAAGCACAACCTTGCAAGCAACTTAGAATGGTATTCGGTATGGTAGATGATAAAGATATTATGACAGTAATGCGCATGCTCCCTCAAAATGCAACCTATTATTGGACGCAGGCATCAACCAAACGAGCTATCCCTGCCGAGAAAGTTGCACAGATTGCTAAACAATTCAACCTTAATGGCCACCTATATAATAATGTAAAGGCCGCCTATCAGCAGGCATTAAACGATGCAAATAGTAATGACTTCATCTTTGTTGGAGGGTCAAGCTATATTGTTGCAGACTTGCTTTCACCTGTTGAAAAATAATCAAAAATTAAGAAAGATTTATACTGTTTCGTTTGGGTAAGTCGTTATTTTTTATTTACTTTGCAGGGAGATTGAATATAACTAAAAACTAAAAGATATTATGAACACAGTCCCAAACGAGAACATCTGTGGTTTGAAACGTGAAGATTTTCAAACAACAGTAAATGGAAAAAAAACAGACTTGTATATCCTTCGCAATGCTTTGGGTAACGAAGTGGCCATCACAAATTATGGCGGTGCAGTAGTTGCCATCATGGTTCCTGACAGAGAAGGAAACTATGCGAATGTTATTCAAGGACACGATAACATTAATGATGTTATCAACTCTCCTGAACCATACTTAAGTAGACTCATTGGACGATTTGGAAATCGTATTGCAAAAGGAAGATTCCAGTTGCATGGCAAAGAATATTGCTTGCCTATCAACAATGGTCCAAACTCTTTGCATGGCGGAAAGAAGGGATTCAACGATAAAGTTTGGGATGCAGAGTTGATGAATGAGCAAGCTCTCGTACTACATTATGTATCATCTTATGGTGAAGAAGGATTTTCTGGAGAGCTGAAAACAACTGTCGTTTATACATTTAACGATGATAACGAGTTAGTGATTGATTACTTAGCATGCACAAACAAGAAGACAATCATCAACCTAACACACCACGCTTTCTTCTCATTAGCAGGAATCGCCAACCCCACTCCTACAATAGATACGCTTGAATGCGAACTCAATGCCGATTTCTATATCCCCATTGATGAGACAAGCATCCCCACAGGAGAGATTCTAAAGGTAGAAGGAACGCCATTTGACTTCCGTAAACCTCAAGCGATTGGAAAGCGAATCAATGATGATAACGAACAAATTAAGAATGGTTCTGGCTATGATCATTGCTTCGTACTTAACAAAAAAGAAGAAGGAGAATTAAGTTTTGCAGCAAAGATCGTAGAGCCTCATAGTGGGCGTACAATGGAAATGTATACCACAGAGCCTGGAGTTCAGATGTATACTGGAAACTTTGAGAATGGTATGAAAGGCACTCATGGTGCTACTTACCCTCGCCGCTCTGCCGTATGCTTTGAAGCTGAGCACTTCCCTGATACTCCAAATCGGCCTTATTTCCCTTCTGTTGTCTTAAATCCAGGGGAACAATACAAGCAAAAAACCATCTACAAATTCGGAATAGACAAATAATTCAAATAAATAAATGGAAAAAAACACAAAACAACAAGGAAACATCATTGCGATCATCACAATGATGTTTCTCTTCGCGATGATTTCTTTCGTTACAAATCTCGCGGCTCCTATCGGTGTAATTTGGAAAAACGTATTCAACGGAACGGGTAGTGAGAACATGATAGGTATGCTTGGTAATGCAATGAACTTCCTCGCCTATCTCTTCATGGGGATCCCCGCCGGTAAGTTACTAACTAAGATTGGCTACAAGAACACGGCCCTAACAGGTATTGCAACAGGCTTTGTTGGTGTCTTCATTCAGTTTATCTCTGGTAAATTTGGTGCTGACGTAAGTGGTTTTGCTGTATATCTCTTCGGTGCTTTCATTAGTGGTTTCGCTGTATGTATTCTCAATACTGTCGTTAATCCAATGCTAAACTTACTCGGAGGTGGCGGTAATCGAGGCAATCAGTTGAATCTTATCGGAGGTACACTCAACTCATTATCTGGAACACTAACACCGATGTTGGTTGGTACACTCATTGGAACAGTTTCAGCAACCACAAAGATGGCTGATGTAAACCTTGTTCTCTTTATCGCCTTAGGCGTATTCGCGTCAGCGTTTGTAGTACTGCTTTTCATCCCAATTGCAGACCCGGAGATGGGTAAGACGACAAGTAAGACAGTCTTTGAACATAGTCCTTGGGCTTTCCGTCATTTCGTTCTTGGCACAATTGCTATATTCGTTTATGTCGGTGTTGAGGTTGGTATTCCTGGTACATTGAACTTCTACATCAGCGATACTTCTGCAAAAGGTGCAGGCTTATTAACGAATGCAGCAGCTATTGGCGGTTTCGTTGCAGGAACATATTGGTTCTTAATGTTGGTAGGACGCTTTATTGGAAGTTTCATTGGCGGTAAGGTTTCAAGCCGTTCTATGATGATTATCACAACAATTACAGGCATGATACTGATTGTCTTGGCTATGGTTTTAGGCAAGTCTACAACTGTTTCTATGCCCGTTTTCACTGGAACATCATTCCAAATGGTAGTCGTTCCTGTTGCAGCACTATTGTTAGTGCTCTGCGGTCTCTGCACTTCAATCATGTGGAGCAGTATTTTCAACCTGGCAACAGAAGGACTTGGTAAGTACTCTGCAGCCGCTTCTGGAATCTTTATGATGATGGTTGTCGGTGGAGGTCTGCTTCCTTTATTCCAAAATTTCATTGCAGACAACTCTTCTTACATGTTCTCTTATATTGTACCTCTTGTTGCTTTGGCTTTCATGTGCTACTATGCACTCATCGGAAGCAAAAATGTAAATAAAGATATTCCTGTAGATTAAACTATAACCTAAGCCCTCATTTTGTATGTTCAATTTGAGGGCTTTATACTTTTTAACCCAAGACACAATCTAAATCTATTTAATTATGGACATTGAAAAAGTTAGAAGTCGCTTTATTAAGCATTTTGATGGTAAGACTGGAAACATCTATATGTCTCCTGGAAGAATCAACTTGATTGGTGAACATACTGATTATAATGGTGGTTTTGTATTTCCTGGAGCCGTAGATAAAGGCATAATGGCAGAGATTCGCCCTAATGGAACCAACACGGTTATGCTCTATTCAATCGATCTTAAGGACCGAGTTGAGTTCAAAGTAGACGACCCCAATGGTCCTCGTGCAAGCTGGGCACGTTACATTTATGGCATCATTCAAGAGATGAAGAGCCTTGGTGTAGAAGTTAAAGGCTTTAATGCTGCGTTCTATGGTGACGTGCCATTAGGTGCTGGAATGTCTTCAAGTGCAGCGCTTGAAAGCTGCTTTGCTTTCGCACTTAATGACCTTTTTGGTAACAACAAAGTATCTAAATGGGACTTAGCGCTTGCCGGACAAGCTACAGAACACAAATATATCGGTGTGAAATGTGGTATCATGGACCAGTTTGCAAGCGTCTTTGGACAAGAAGGAAAGCTTATGCGCTTGGACTGCAGAAGCAGAGAATTCGAATATTTCCCATTCAATCCACAAGGCTATAAGTTAGTGCTTGTGAACTCAAAAGTTAAGCATGAGCTTGCAGGAAGTCCTTATAATGACCGCCGAAACAGCTGCGAGAATGTGGTAAAACACATTGCAGCAAAACATCCAGAAGGCAAGTTTGAGACATTACGTGACTGCACTTGGGAACAATTAGAAGAGGTTCGAGCTGAAGTTGGAGAAGAAGACTACAAGCGCGCACACTTTGTTCTTGGTGAGAAAGACCGCGTTTTGGCTGTTTGCGACGCACTCGAAAAGGGCGATTATGAAACTGTTGGTCAAAAGATGTATGAGACTCACGATGGTCTAAGCAAAGAGTATGAAGTATCATGTGAAGAACTTGACTTCCTTAACGACATCGCAAAAGAGAATGGTGTGACAGGAAGCAGAATCATGGGCGGTGGCTTTGGTGGCTGCACTATCAACCTTGTAAAGGACGAAGTTTATGATAAATTTATCGCAGATGCCAAGGTTAAGTTCGCTGCTAAGTATGGACATGAACCAGAAGTCTATCCAGTGGTTATCAGCGAAGGCTCACATAAGGTTTGTTAATCAATCTAACAAAAACCAAGAATATAGGAGAGGATGTCATAAGGCATCCTCTTTTTCTTTTTCTCTTTCTACAAATAAGCACATAAAAGAGCGTTTTTATTATTAGAATTACAGTTATATTGTATTGACTTAATGCGCCAACAGCACAAAGTAAGTCTTGAAAACCTCAAAACATCATTAAAACATCATTTTCTAAACTCAGCCAAATCGCACTGCAAAAAGCGTCAAAACATACAATAATTAGACTTAAATTATGCCACAAATCAATAGAGATTACAGGCTCCTCTCCTACCCCTTGTTTCTAAAAAGCGTTTTGATTTCGTATAGTATCGGTGTTCTATAAATTACAAGACATAAGGAAAAACAACCTTAAATTCAAAGACATGAGCATCATATAAGATGAGAAACTTTCACACGATGATAGTTTTTTACTCACAATTAGAATTAAAGTAGCTCCAAACTTAAAAGTGTGCAAGTTCTTCATAGATGCGTTGCACAGGCAGTCCCATTACATTAAAATAACTTCCTTTAAGCGAAACAACTCCTACATAGCCTATCCACTCTTGAATACCATACGCACCTGCCTTATCAAAAGGTCGGTAATGCTCAACATAATAGTTGATTTCTGCCTCACTTAAAGCCTTAAATGTCACTTCCGTTGATACCTTAAAGCTACGTTGTTTCTGTTGTGTCGTTAGACTAACTCCCGTAACTACATGATGCGTTCGACCGCTAATCATACGCAACATGTAGCATGCTTCGGCAGCATCTTTGGGCTTTCCCAAAATGATTCCATCAACAATGACCACTGTATCTGCCGTTAAAATCATTTCATCAGCGGCAATATCATCTCTGTATGCAGCTGCTTTTAATTGAGAAAGATAAAGAGGCACCTCATCAGATGGTAGGGTTTCGGGATAAGATTCATCTATTCCCGGCTTCACTTCAACACGAAAATCAATGTCTAAACTAGCAAGAAGCTCTTTCCTGCGTGGTGAGTTACTTGCTAAAATGATTTTATATTGATGATTCATCTTATTCATTTTTTTACCAACCAAATGCTTTTGCATCGCTCATCCACTTCTTTTGTGCACGCAAAACTTGTTCGACAACGTCACGACCACAGCCGTTTCCCCCACTCCTTTCACTAATATAGAGCGCTATATCCTTAATATCTGTAGCTGCATCTGACGGGCAACAAGGGCATCCGCACCTACGCATCACCTCGTAATCAGGTATATCATCTCCCATATATAGCACCTCATCGTCACGGACATTGAGTTGTTTAATCAGTTCATCATAGGCTTTCAGCTTCACCGAACAACCCATATAGAGATGTTGAACGCCAAGACTCTCATAACGAAGTCTGACAGCTTCTGTCTTTCCTCCAGTGATAATGGCAACATGAAGGCCTGATTTTACAGCCAGCTGAATGGCATATCCGTCCTTAATATTTACGGTTCGAAGTGGTTCTCCCTCACGAGAAAGCAAGATTGTCTCGGCAGAAAGCACACCATCTACATCGAAGATAATGACTTTTATCTTTGTTAAATCATAATTTATCATAGTGATTGGACTTATTTGTTATTGCAGTGTGATGAATAGACGCACTCATTCTTTCGTAGATTTCCTGCCAGAGTGGCAAGTCTGCAAGCAGCTTTCGTTGCGCTTCTATCACGTTTTTATCATATCTCACGGCAGGACCTGTCTGCGCATCTCTTGGAGAAAGCATGTGAATCTTACGTGCCGTTTCATCAATAAGTGGCTGTAAAACTTCAAAAGGAATATCGTGTTGATGAAGTATTTCAGCTGCAATCTCGTAACAATGGTTCACAAAATTACATGCAAAAATGGCAGAAAGATGAAGATACTTCCTATCATGTGAAGAAAGTATATAAACCTTTTCTGATATCGAAAGCGCTAAACTTTGAATACATTCTAAAGTCTTCGAATCGCTCGCCTCTATGAAACAAGGAATCGATTTGAAATCAACAGGGCGATTTTTTGAGAATGTTTGCATAGGATAAAGCACACCAAAGCGAGTTGCATATCCTTCAAACAATTGCATATTCATGCTTCCTGCTGTGTGCAAAAACACTTTATTGGTATTATGCTTACACACCTTTTCGATTGCACTTTGCAAAACACTATCCTTTAAAGAGAAGATATAAATGTCAGCCAAATCATTGACTTTATCCAACTGATTAATAGCTGTAGCACCCAAACGTGATGATAAACACGATGCGTTTGCTAACTGACAACTATATACTTGCACAATGGTATGTCCCGCAGAATGCAAGGCAAGACCAATATTAGTGGCTAAGTTTCCAGCGCCAATCAATGTTATTTTCATTTGAACAACTTTAATTTCTCCTCCAAAACGTGTAGTCCTTGCTCAGTGCAAAGCCCTCGCATAAACAGAAAAACCACATTATATAGAATATGTTGCATGCTATATTTATGGAAAAGTTGATTGTCCATAACATGTCGCATGCTTGCAGAACAGACCTGTTCTACCAGTTCATAATCTACATCTTGACGGAAATATCCCTCCTCAACACCACGATTAAAGAATGAGATACCTTTCCTATTACGGGCCTTGTGCAGTTCATCAAGATAGGTAAGCACACGTGGATAGCGTTGTAAATCAATAAAGAAGTTAAGAGAAGTATACTTGAATTGTTCCAGCTCATAACGAAAATACTCCGCAAAGATATCCATTAAAGTGCCATGATGTTCAGTAATAAACATCTCCATGTGACGATTAAATATCTCTTCATCTCTTTTGATTCCCTCCATCAAAAGGTCCTCTTTATTTCCATAAATCTCATATAATGTACGCTTGGAAATACCCAATTTTCGGGCGATATCATCCATTTTAACTTGCTTGATACCATTCGTCCGAAATTCGTGCATAGCAGATTGAAGGATACGTCCTTTCAATTGTTCGCGATATTCTGTGGTTACGTTTGTCTTGTACATAAAAGATTACCAGCTATATATCTGTAAACGATTCTATTGCAAAGTTACAAAAAATAACAAAAAACGCACATTCAATCTCGCGTTTTTTGTTAACTTTGCAATTAATGAAAGTGAAAGGAAATTAGAATATAGAACTTTAAAGAAATAAACATGGTAAAAGTTACGAAAGAAGCAGCCTTGGCTTACCACAGAGATGGACGTCCGGGCAAGATAGAAGTAAAGCCAACAAAGCCTTACCACACACAAACTGATTTAAGCTTAGCCTATTCGCCAGGAGTTGCTTTCCCCTGTCTTGAAATCCAAGCCGAAGCCAACGATGTTTATAAATACACGGATAAAGGAAACTTAGTCGCTGTAATCAGTAACGGAACTGCCGTACTTGGTCTTGGAGATATTGGCGCGATGAGTGGCAAACCGGTGATGGAAGGAAAAGGATTGCTATTCAAAATTTATGGCGGTATAGATGTTTTTGACATTGAAGTAGCAGAAAAAGACCCAGAAAAGTTTTGCGAAGCCGTTGAGAGAATAGCGCCAACATTCGGTGGAATCAACTTAGAGGATATCAAAGCTCCCGAGTGTTTCTATATTGAAGAGCGCTTAAAGAAGACGCTTGACATTCCCGTTATGCACGATGATCAGCATGGAACCGCCATCATTTCTGCTGCAGGACTTCTCAATGCCCTTGAGGTTGCAGGAAAAGACATCAGTAAGGTGAAGATTGTTGTTAATGGTGCTGGAGCTGCAGCCATTAGTTGTACAAAACTATATGTAGCACTTGGAGCAAAGAAAGAAAACATTGTGATGCTCGATTCCAAAGGCGTTATCACAACAGTTCGTGAGAAATTGACTCCACAAAAGGCATTGTTCGCAACAACAAGAACAGATGTTCACACCTTGGAAGAAGCCATGAAAGGTGCCGATGTGTTCTTAGGATTGAGCAAAGGAAATGTTCTTAGCCAAGATATGGTTCGCAGTATGGCTGATAAACCAATCGTTTTTGCATTGGCAAATCCTGTTCCAGAGATTTCTTATGAAGATGCAATTGCAAGCCGCCCTGACGTACTAATGAGCACCGGTCGTAGCGATTATCCTAACCAAATCAATAATGTCATTGGCTTCCCCTATATCTTCCGCGGTGCACTTGATGTTCATGCGAAGGCTATTAACGAAGAGATGAAGCTGGCAGCAGTAAAGGCTATTGCAGACTTGGCTAAGCAACCGGTTCCTGATGTGGTAAATGAAGTATACCACGTTACCGACTTAACATTCGGTCCTAAATACTTTATCCCGAAACCAGTAGACCCAAGACTCATCACAGAAGTCAGTGCTGCTGTGGCCAAAGCTGCCATAGAAAGCGGTGTTGCCCGTACTCCGATAACTGATTGGGACAATTATAAACAAAACCTGTTGCAGTTACTTGGTCAGGAAACGGCCTTCACACGAAAGCTCCACGACACTGCACGTCTGCATCCACAAAAGGTGGTTTTCGCAGAAGGTGGACACGCTACAATGATGAAAGCCGCTGTACAAGCAAAACAAGAAGGCATCTGTATTCCAATACTTCTTGGTAATCCGGATCGTCTAAACCGCTTGGCTGCACGCTTGAAATTAGACCTTTCTGGAGTGGAAATCATCGATATGCGAGCTGATCAGGAACAAGGCCGACGCGCAACATTTGCAAAACACTTAGCAGAGAAACGTGCTCGACAGGGTTATACCTTTGAAGAGGCTTATGACAAGATGTATGAGCGCAATTACTTTGGTATGAGTTTAGTCGAAAATGGCTACGCTGATGCGTTCATCACTGGCTTATATACCAAGTACAGCAATACGATAAAGGTTGCGAAAGAGGTTATTGGCATCAGACCAGAGTATAAAGCTTTCGGAACAATGCATTTGCTCAATACAAAGAAAGGCATTTATTATATTGCAGACACGCTGATTAATCGTCATCCCGATGAGAACACCTTAACCGACATTGCAAAGCTTAGTGCACACACAGTGAAGTTCTTTAACGACGAACCGGTTATTGCAATGCTAAGCTATTCGAATTTCGGCACTGACGACATTGGTAGTCCTTTGAAAGTTCATAACGCTGTAGAGCAGATGCAAAAGGAATTCCCTGATTTGGCTATTGACGGCGAAATGCAGGTTAACTTCGCGCTTAATAAAGAACTTCGCGACGATAAATACCCATTCAGCAGACTGAAAGGAAAGAATGTCAACACGTTAGTGTTCCCAAATATGAGTAGTGCTAATTGCAGCTATAAATTGTTACAGGAACTTGATCAGGATTGCGAAATCATTGGTCCAATACAGATGGGACTCAACAAAGCTATCCATTTTACAGACTTTGAAAGTTCTGTTAACGACGTAGTGAATATTACTGCTGTTGCCGTTATTGATGCGTATGTTGAAAAAGTGAAGAACAATCTATAAAGAAATCCATCTATACATAAAAACGGATGAGGCATTTATGAGTGCCTCATCCGTTTTATTTTGTATTCTAATCAATCAAAGTTGTTGCTCTTACACGGCTCAATGTTTCAGGAGTCATTTGCAAATAACTTGCGATATAAACCAAAGGCGCTCGCAAAACCACTTGGGGCATAAGCTTGCACATCTTCTTATATCGATCTCCTGCGGTCTCAAAACGGACGAGATCTGCATGTACTTGCGATAATATCAGACTTTCTTCTAAGATCTTGCGATAAAGAATCTGAATATTAACGTTATGTAATGCCACCTTCTCTAAACGACGTTTAGGCAAGGCATAAATAATAGAAGACTCAATGGCTTCTACCTGAAGATGGGTTGGCATCTCAAGAAATAGACTCTCAATGCACATAAAGATGGAACGATCTGCACCCAAATGTTCTGTCACTTCTTTTCCATTCTTGAAATAGAACTGACGAATCAAGCCTTTATCGATGTAGTAGATGTTCTCGCAAACCTCTCCTTCTTCCAATATCATCTCCCCTTTACTAAACTTCATCGGAACCAGAATACTTTCTAATTCGTCAAGTTCTTCATGAGTCATGGTACTGTACTTTCGTGCAAGTTCACGAGCAATATCTCGTGGTGTGTTTAATGGTTCTCTCATGTTAGGATATCCTCCAATTATTATATAAGTTTGTTTCGATTCAGAAATAAATTAATCGAGTTTCAAAACAGCAAGGAAGGCTTTCTGTGGTACTTGCACATTTCCCACCTGTTTCATTCTCTTCTTTCCCTGTTTTTGTTTCTCAAGCAATTTTCTTTTACGACTTACGTCACCGCCATAGCACTTCGCTGTCACGTCTTTACGAACTTGCTTAACAGTTTCTCGCGCTATAATCTTCGCACCGATAGCAGCTTGTATGGCGATATCAAACTGCTGACGAGGAATTAATTCTTTAAGTTTTTCACACATCCTTCGACCAAAGAATACCGCGTTGCTCTCGTGGGTGAGTGTTGAAAGCGCATCAACAGGTTCGCCATTGAGCAATATATCTAACTTGGCCAACTTTGAAGGACGGAAACAATCGATATAATAGTCAAACGAAGCATAGCCTTTTGATATGCTCTTCAGCTTGTCATAAAAGTCTATAACGATTTCACCTAAGGGAATCATAAAATGCAATTCCACTCGGTTTCCGCTAACATACTCTTGCTTAATCAGCTCACCTCGTTTATCAAGACATAAGGTCATGATGGGACCAATATAGTCAGCTGCCGTGATAATCGACGCACGAATATAGGGTTCTTCGATATGATCGATGAGCGTCTGCTCGGGTAATCCTGAAGGATTATGCACTTCCTTAACGTTTCCTTGCTTGTCATACACCATATAAGACACGTTGGGAACGGTGGTGATGACATCCATATTAAATTCGCGGTCGAGTCGCTCTTGGATAATCTCCATATGCAATAGTCCCAAAAAACCGCAACGGAAACCAAAACCTAAGGCCACAGAACTCTCTGGCGAGAAGGTTAAAGCGGCATCATTCAATTGCAATTTCTCTAACGATGCACGCAGATTCTCATAATCATTCGGATCAATGGGATAGACACCTGCAAACACCATAGGCTTCACTTCCTGGAAACCGGCAATGGCTTGCTTACATGGATTGGCAACAGAAGTTACCGTATCGCCGACCTTCACCTCGGTAGCCGTCTTTATACCACTGATGATATAGCCAACTTCTCCCGTCGAAAGTTCTTTCTTTGGAACCATATCCATTTTCAGCACACCAACTTCATCGGCATCATACTCCATTCCTGTGTTAAAGAACTTGACCTTTTCGCCCTTTCGAATCTTTCCGTTCATCACCTTGCAAAGCACGATAACACCACGGAAGCTATTGAAGATTGAGTCAAAAATCAAGGCTTGAGCCGGTGCATCCACCTCGCCTACAGGAGCAGGAATACGTGCCACAACGGCTTCCAAAATATCTTCTACGCCCTCGCCTGTCTTTCCCGAAGCGCGAATAATGTCTTTTCTATCACAACCAATCAACTCTACGATTTCATCTTCCACCTCATCGGGCATGGCATTCGGCATATCAATTTTGTTGATCACCGGAATAATTTCGAGGTCATGCTCTATGGCCATATAGAGATTTGAAATGGTTTGCGCTTGCACACCCTGTGTCGCATCAACAACCAAAAGCGCACCTTCGCAAGCAGCAATAGACCGAGATACTTCATAAGAAAAGTCCACGTGTCCCGGAGTGTCGATAAGATTCAGGATATAATCCTTATTATCCTTCGCCTTATAATTCATCTGAATGGCATGACTCTTAATCGTGATTCCACGCTCACGCTCAAGATCCATATCATCCAGCATCTGCCCCTCGGTAATCTGAATCGTCTGCGTTTTCTCCAACAGGCGGTCGGCGAGCGTTGACTTTCCATGATCTATATGTGCGATGATACAGAAATTTCGAATATTACCTATCGTGTCCATTGCTTCATTTGCTTTTTTATCGTGCAAAGTTAAAGAAAAATATCTATTATTTAGTATCTTTGCAAAAAATAAAAATAGAAACAATGAAAAAAATCTTATTTTCATCACTCCTCCTTTTAACACTAACCGCATGTCATCACGAATCTATTGAAGAACGCGCAGAACGAGAAGCAAAAGAGTATACGCAGAAGATGTGCCCCACCCCAATTGTGAATTTCACACGCACCGACAGCATGGTGTTTGATAAAAACACGCATACGATGATATATTTTTGCACTTTCACGGATAAAATGGATAATGAACAAATCGTTAACCAGAACCGCAAGAAATTGTCCGACGGACTTCGCGAGGCGCTCATCAACGACACTGGAATCAAAACCTATCGCGAGGCTGGCATACAATTCAAATATGTGGTGCATTCTCAAAGCAATCCGAAAAAGCTGCTTTATCAAGAAACTTTTAAATAAAAATAAAACGCACAAAAAAGGGTGCAGCGCTGTTATCGCAACAGTGCTGCACCACCACTTTAGACTTAGGAGTATTTATGACGATACCTATTGTATAACTACGCCGCTGCGCAGGTTTTCGTCGCAATAAGAGTTAATTTATGAATGCGCCTTTGCGCATTTCCCTAAGCTCGACAATTTTATGGTTGGTTTTTATGTTTAATCCCAAAGTTGGGCTGTTCGGTTGTTCCGCCGCCTGCTTTCGGCTTCTCATTCGCCTTTTCATTCGCTTTCGGCTTCTTCTCCTCTACGAGGTACAGCGTGCCATCCTTATTCACGCCCACCCAAATAGTTTTAACTTTGCCGTCAGCCGCCTTCTGGCCTTTTACCGATAGTTCGAACAGGCGCTTGGCAGCCGTGCCCTTTGTTTTGCCCGTAAACGAAAGACTATCCGTTTCAAGTCCTTGTTGTTCCTCAAACGAAGCAAGTTGGGGTTTTACCCGAGTTTCATATTCGGCCTTATGTTTTTCGGCGTTCGCTTTCGATGAAGTTGTGGTCATTGCCTGCTCTTTGTAGCGCTTGATGAGGGTATTCATAAAGTCGATGAAGGCTGCATAATCGGCCGGTTTACCGAGGATGGCCAAGGCATTGACCACCTTTATTAAATTGCGGATGGCGTCATCTGAAGTTTTCCGAGCAGCTGCCAACGCACCGATAACCTTCGTCGAATTGTCCGCCGTGCGCTGCACAAGCAACGCTTCCACGCGCTCGTTAGCCGTTTTCAGCGCATCGACATAGGGTTTTAATCCCAAGGCCTGCACCTGCGTGGCATATTCTCCCGCCAGGTCGGTGCAAAGGTTGGTGATGAGTCCCGTTTCGCGTTCCAACTGCATCTTGGGGTCGATGGCATAGTCAACGAGATGCTGCCACAGCTGGTGAGCATGTTTGGCTAAATCGGCCACAGGCATATTCAAAAAGCCTTTCACTGCCGTTCGATAGCCTGCAAAAAGGGTGTCACGCTCTTTATCGGCCTTGATAATGTCGTCAGTCAAAAGACTCTTTTGCGACAACACCAAATACTTGTCTTCTGCGGCTAAAGCCTCTGTCAGCGCCTTAATTGCAGCCTGCCCAACAGCATTCTCCTTAATTTTCGTGTCAGTGGCCAAGCGGTCACTCACGTTTTTCATGAACTGAAAGTGCGCACCATTATTGAGATGCGACAACTGAATTTGTGCAATTTCCACCACCTGGGTGAAATCATGCTTTGAAGGTGTTTCTTCTGGCATTTTATTGTTTTTTTAGTTTAACATGTGTCGGATTCTTCCGACGTTATCTTATTTTTATTTCTTTATGAATAAATGATTCGCGCGCGCTTCAAACCCCTTGGAAAATACTTTCCGCCACGTGGCGAAAGCCTCAAACCTTTCGGGAAACGACTTTCGCCAAGCGCGGAAATGCCAAACCCTTCGGGAAACGACTTTCGCCATGCGCGGAAATGCCAAACCTTTCGGGAAACGACTTTCGCCATGCGCGGAAATGCCAAACCTTTCGGGAAATAACTTTCGCCATGCGCGGAAATGTCAAACCCTTCGGGAAATGACTTTCGCCAAGCGCGGAAATGCCAAACCTTTCGGGAAACGACTTTCGCCATGCGCGGAAATGTCTAACCAAAGGTTTTAATACTTCAACACGACGGATAACGATATTTTCAGAAGGGTGTTAAACAATCGTCCCACGCTACATTTTGTTTGCAGCGTGGGACGAAAAACTATTGAGCAAAACTCACTTTTAATCGTGCTGGGCTATATCCTTTGCAGAAATCGTCATAATCTGTCCGTCTGCATCGGCTATCACTATATTTTCGCCTTTGAGGGCCTTTTCGCGAATCATTTTCTGATGTGCAATTTTTACACCCTGCATCACTTTGCTCGCAAATTCGCTGTATCGTTCTTTATTTTCCATAACCATTTATTTTTGAAAATAATGTTTCGTTATATACAATCGTCTGTACATTCATTCCACCTTCTGCCACTATGGCCTGTGTTAATTCGCTGTTGTCAACAATCAACCATCCATCTACGATTGGGATAAAGATTTCAAGTAGATTGCGAATGCCCAAATCGTAGCGACGCTGGATGACGTCAGGCGGAATGTTATGCCCTCCTTGGCTTACGCGGCTTGCAACACGCTCTTTGGCAAGTTGCGGACTGCTGAGCCAAAAATAAACTAAATGAACAACATAGCCTTGTCTGTGTGCACGTTCCACTAATTTAGCGTATGAGCGGGTAGCAAGTGTAGTTTCAATTGCAAAATTCTTGCCAACAAGTAACAGTTCATCTATGCGCTTCAACATCAGTCGACCTGCTTCTATGGCCATACTATCGGGATTGAAAGGTGAAAGACCACGCGCTATTTCGTCCGCATTCACAAACTCCTCCACTTTAAGGATTTCAGGCAACACCGTATAGGAAGCCGTCGTCTTGCCAGCCCCGTTGCAACCACTGATGATGTATAAATGCCTTTTCATGTCGGCAAAGATAACATTTTCCAGTGATACCTCCAAATCCATGCGATTGGATTTTCGTTTCCGTCGTGTGTCAGTATGTCAAAGAGCGACTCGGCTTTGTGAAGCCTTTATTTTCTATCCTCTGCCGACTAAAGATTCCTTGTGGTTTCTACATGTCGGCAAAGGTTAAATAGTTCTATAATTAATTATCTCCGAAATCACTGAATGGCTGCGCGATATTGCCATTTTGACGTATGTAACTAACCACACCTATGCTCCCTTTTTCAAAAGCTAAGTAGTATGCATTGATGTGAATACCCTCTTTCCTTGGTTCTGCACTGGATGACCAATACCAGGCGTACATACCGAGTCCCAGTAAGCTTCCATTAATATAGCAACCCAAAAAAGGTAGGTAAAAATAATTATTTGCTTCAGCAGTAGAAGGTGGAACCATAATCATACTATTGTTACCATAAGATTTGTATGTTGTACGCATATCAGTAATACCGTCTGCAGAGTACTCCGTAGAGTAGTTACCGTCTGCTATTAAAACAGATTTTTTCTTTAACCATACGCCTCCCTTATATAAAAGGCCCATTGATGACCATAGTTCATCAGCGTCAAAATGAGGAGCACCATACATCGCATACCATGACATCTCGTTAGCATTAGGCAATTTATTAAAATAAGCAGTCTGTGCATTATACTTTATACCATTACCAGGGAAGTAAAGATTGGCATAGCGAGGGTCAGAACCATTCTGAGCATAAAATTCTCTAGAACTAAGATTAGTTATAGGCTGTTTTTCACCTTCTTCCTTCGTCCATTCATAACCATACCAATATTGCTGTTTGGCGTCCCACTGATAATAATGATTCCCATCATAATCACGTACGTTGAGATCAGCCGTTATATTATAATATTTATTCTTGTCAAAGGAATGAGAAGTTAGAGTTTTCGTAATAGTTCCCTCTACTGGATCAAGTCCATAATTCCAGAATGAATAGTCTTTCACCCAATAACGAATTTTTAGTTTATGTGTACCTGGCTTGATTACCATAAATGCACCATTGGTTGTAACATCTGCAGAAGTATTTTTCAAAGAGAAGCCGTTCATATAATTTCCATCACTGTTAAGCTTTAAAATAATCTGCTTACCAGTACCAATATCTTTCAGTTTCCCTGTAACAGGATCAAGAGTATAAGTATCGGTAATATCATTGTCAGAATTGACTTCTATCTTTGTCAGAAAGCAGTGCTGAAGAACTTTATTATTTGTGAATGGTAAGAATACAAGATAGGCAGCTTGGTGATCAAGCTTAAAACTGAAGTATTTGCCACCTTTAATACCTGTAGCATCAGCCGTTCCACAGTCACCCGACTCACCGAAATGGGTGGTGGTATTAGGTACTGCTTGTTTTTGAATGGCTGGAATCGTTACTTGATTATTAATGCCGTTCTTGCCAGGATAATAAACTTTGTAGGAGGATTTCGTGGAAAACTTACCTTCTACTTTGAATTTAAAATATGAGGTTTTAGCAGTTGGTGCATTTTTGCTCTTCTGCCATATACCATCGTCATCTTTGACATAGATATAGTCGCCTGCCTCCCAAAAGAAAGCACCCGAGTTGTAGTCCATAGAGGTGCGGCTTTCTGGACCACCAGTAGAAAATGTTGTAAGGTTCTTGTCGTTGTCGTTACCCGTATTTGTCGCCTTCTGCACAACTTCTTCATTAACGCAAGAGGCTAATGTCAGCATAAAACCGAGAAGGCCAGCAAGTGAGAATAGGCGCACTTTGAATAAATCTTTTTTCATTTTGTTGTTTTGTTTTCGTTTTTACTCTTCTTAATTAGTCTTCAAAGTTGAATCATCTTCTTCATCAGACCACTCCATGGTCATTCCTCGCTTTGCACTGGAAATTGTGCCACCTGGCTGTGCCGGATTGTGCTGCCCTGGGAATGAAGTCTCCATCAGTGATGAAGTTTCTACATGTATCAATGTAGATTTTGGAGGGCAATAAGTTCTTAATTGTTTTTTCTTCATAATTTACATAATAATAATGAATCTTTTCTTCTAATTTTTGTCTTATTTTGTCTTTTGTTGGTTCACAAAAAGGCACAAGTTATTGAACAAAGGGAACTTTGAAAAGCCCTTTGTTTATGGGAGATACGCCACGCTTCGCGCGCGCGTAGGAGAAAAAATTTTAGAGTGTAGTTATTGGCGTGGCGCCTATGTGAGAGAGAGAGAGAGAGAGAGAGAGAGAGAGTAGA
>NZ_AWGW01000001.1:0-515 GCF_000477535.1 Segatella salivae F0493 | reverse complement strand
GCCGTGCCCTTTGTCTTGCCTGTAAACGAGAGGCTGCCACTTTTAAGTTCCATTTGCTGTTCAAGTGCTGGGAATCCTGCTTTTAGCCTATTTTCTTCCTCTGGCGTAGGCTTGGGCGTGGGTTTCTTCTGCGCCATGCTCTGTTTGTGCAAAGTCTTGAAGTGGTCACTTTCCTGATTCATGCGGTCAACCAAATGCTCTATCAAAGCGCGGTCGTCGTCGGTTGTGGCAAAGAGATAGCTGGCCTCAATGTAGCGGCAAACTACGCCAAAGACGGCATCGGTCTGCGGACGAACCTCACTCAATGCCGGCATTTTTTGGTCCACCGCCTTTTCCTGTCGCGTGTTATACACCTTTTGAAACTCATCGTTCACGGTCTTCAACTGTGCCGTCACCGGCGCCAGTCCTAATGCTGTCACCTCAGTGGCAAAGCGCTCTAAATCTTTCAACATTCCACGCACCTCTGCCGTTTCCGCGTCAACCGCCTTACTTTGAATGCCTGCGTAAACGCCGAG